>CANJZR010000530.1 GCA_947479075.1 Planctomycetaceae bacterium | reverse complement strand
GCTGACAAACGAACTTTGATCCGGCGAGTGAAGTATGACCTGACGGGACTGCCACCAACTCCGCAGGAGGTCTCTGCGTTCCTCGCGGACGAGAGCCCCGATGCATTCGCTCGCCTTGTCGACCGTTTGCTTGACTCACCGGCATATGGCGAGCATTGGGGCCGACACTGGCTCGACGTGGCGCGGTATGCCGACTCGAACGGGCTGGATGAGAATGTCGCCCACGGAAATGCCTGGAGATACCGCGATTATGTGGTGAACTCGATCAACCAGGACAAACCGCTGAATCAGTTCATCGTCGAACAATTAGCAGGAGACCTGCTGCCGCATGACTCAGAATCGCAGCTTCACGCCCAACTGATCGCGACCGGCTTCCTGTCCATTGGGCCGAAGGTCCTGGCAGAAGTCGACCAGCCGAAGATGCGTATGGATATTGTCGATGAGCAGATTGATGCCGTCGGCAAGGTGTTTCTGGGCATGACAATCGGGTGCGCCCGCTGCCACGACCACAAGTTTGATCCGATCCAGACGGCGGATTACTACGCACTGGCGGGGATCTTCAAAAGCACCAAGACGATGGATACCTACGTCAAGGTGGCGAAATGGCACGAGAACCTGCTGCCCTCAGCGGAAGCGACCGCAATCCAAGCCGCCTATGATCAGGAGCTGGCCACCAGGAAGCAGGCGGTCGAAGCCTTTGTCGCCGCAGCGGACAAGGCGGCGAAAGACGGTCTGGCCCCAGGCACAGCTCCCCCGGAGAAACTGGAGACTCTGTACCCCGAAGCGACAACGGCCGAGCTGGCCAAGTTACGTGCTGCACTGACGGCGTTTGAGACCGCTGGCCCCGACCTGCCGACAACGATGGGGGTTGCCGAGGACGAGGTCACCGATGTGGCGATCCATATCCGCGGAGATACCCAGAAGCTCGGGAATGTCGTGCCACGTCACACACCGCCCGTGATGCGCGGTGCACAGGTGCCAGAGTTCAATACGCAGTCGAGTGGTCGGCTCCAGCTGGCCAACTGGCTGGTCGATCCCCAGCACCCGCTGACGGCTCGGGTCTTTGTGAACCGCGTCTGGCGCTGGCGGTTCGGTCGTGGTCTGGTGCGTACGGTCGATAACTTTGGTCTGCTCGGTGAGGCTCCCTCACACCCCCAACTGCTCGACTGGCTGGCCCAGCGATTCGTCGCGGATGGCTGGTCTCTCAAGTCTTTGCATCGGCTGATGCTCAACTCCAGCACCTATCAGCAGAGCAGCATCCCGCAGGCCGGAACCGTGGAGCATGATTTCGACAACCGGTTGCTGGGACGATTCAGTCTGCGTCGGCTGACCGCGGAAGAGGTCCGGGACTCACTGCTGGCCGTCAGCGGTCAACTCGACTCGACGCTCGGCGGGCCGGTGCTCAAGGTCAAGAACCGCGGATATCTGTTCGATCACACATCGATCGACCTGACGGATTACACGAGCAACCGCCGCTCGCTCTATCTCCCGGTCATTCGCAATAACGTCTTCGATCTGTTCCAGCTGCTCGACTTCCCCGACCCGGCGATCCCGACCGGGGACCGAGCTGCCAGCACAGTCGCCCCGCAGGCACTCTTGATGATGAACAGTGAATTCGTCATGCAGTCGGCTGACAAGCTGGGGCTTCGAGTACAAGCGGAATCAGGGACGACCGCAGACCAACTCGGCCTGTTGGCACAACTCCTGTATGCCAGAGGAGCGACCAGCGAAGAGATCGGGTCTCAGACGATGCTGCTCGCTGAGCTGGAGCAGTCGCTGGCATCAGTCGAGCCAGACTCCCGTGTGCGTAGCCAGCAGGCGTGGAGTGCCCTGTGCCAGACTCTGCTCGCTGCCAATGAATTCATTTACGTGAAGTGAGACCCCGATGTTCCCAGCTGGCTACACCCCGATTTCCCGCCGGGCGATGCTGAACCGCAGTGCGGTTGGTTTTGGCTCGCTGGCCCTCGCGTCAATGCTGGGGCAGGACGCTCGCGCTGACGCTCCGGCCCGACCGCTGGCTCCCGCCGCACCGCACTTCCCGGCCCGGGCCAAGCGAGTGATCTTCCTGTTCATGAGTGGCGGCCCGTCGCAGGTCGACACGTTTGACTACAAGCCGCTGCTGACCCGAGACGATGGGAAGCCGCTGCCGTTCGAGAAGCCGCGAGTACAGTTCAATGCGACCGCCAATCTCCTCAAGTCCCCCTGGGAATTCAAACAGCATGGCGAGAGCGGGCTGTGGGTGAGTGACCTCTTCCCGCATGTGGCCCAGCGGGTCGATGACCTGTGCATGATTCACTCCATGCACGGCACCAACCCGGCTCACGGCGGTGCGGTCATGAAGGTCCATACGGGCAGCGACAACTTCGTACGTCCCAGTATCGGATCGTGGGTCAGTTATGGTCTTGGGACAGAGAATCGGAACCTGCCCGCGTTTGTGACGATCTGTCCCACGCTCGCATTCGGCGGCATTAATAACTGGAGCTCAGCCTTCCTGCCAGCGGTCTATCAGGGCACTCCCTTCGGCAATGCGGCTGTGCCGTCGGCGAAGGCTGAAGTGAAATACATTCGTAACTCACGCTGGCCGCGCGAAGTCCAGGAGATCCAGCTGCGACAACTTGCTCGCATGAACCAGGACCATCAGGCACTCAGCGGCCCCGAGGCCTCGCTCGATGCCCGGATCAGCTCGTTTGAGCTGGCATTCCGCATGCAGAACGAACTGCCGAAAGTCGAAGACCTTTCCAGCGAGTCAGAAGCCACCCAGAAGCTGTATGGACTCGATAACCCGGTGACGGCGAACTTCGGGCGGATGTGCCTGAAGGCCCGACGATTTGCCGAGGCGGGGGTCCGTTTCATTCAGGTGACCCACAACGACGGCATGGTCCAATGGGATCAGCATTCTGACCTGAAAGCGGGGCACGAGAAAAATGCCAGGGAAGTCGACCTTCCAATCGCAGGGCTCTTGTACGACCTGAAGGCCCGCGGGTTACTGGAAGACACGCTGGTCTGGTGGGGGGGGGAGTTTGGCCGGACTCCCACCGCAGAAGGTGGCGGAACTGGACGTGATCACAATCAGGAAGGCTTCACCATGTGGCTGGCCGGCGGCGGCGTTAAGGGAGGCTTCCGCTACGGCTCCACGGATGACTACGGATACTACGCCGCAGAGAACAAGGTTCATATTCACGACCTGCACGCCACCATGCTGCATCTGCTGGGGCTTGATCATGAACGTCTGACATATCGTCATGCGGGCCGGGATTTCCGGTTGACTGACGTGCACGGCAAGGTTGTCACCGACGTAATCAGCTGAAGCTGCTGAAGGCCGTGGCTGATCAGACGCTGCTGTTGAGTTACTCCACAGCCTTTCGGTAGAAGTCCAGACCGCAGAACGTTCGTTTACCGTACCGATTCAAGGAGGATTCGATGGCCGCTAACCTGATGTTGATCTACAAGCTGAAGCCGGGGATCAGTCCCGCCGATTTC
>CANJZR010000529.1 GCA_947479075.1 Planctomycetaceae bacterium | reverse complement strand
ATGGCTTCGAGGAACGGCAATCCCTCGATGTCGCCGACTGTTCCACCCAGTTCCGTGATCACCACATCCACGCCTGGTCCACCCAGTTCCAGTACCGCCCGCTTGATCTCGTCGGTGATGTGCGGGATGACCTGGACCGTTTTGCCCAGGTAGACGCCGCGGCGTTCCTTCTCGATCACGTTCAGGTAGATGCGTCCCGTGGTGGAGTTCGACTTCCGCGAGAGCGGGCTGTTGGTAAACCGTTCGTAATGGCCGAGGTCGAGGTCGGTCTCGGCCCCGTCATCGAGCACATAGACCTCGCCGTGCTGATAGGGGCTCATCGTGCCCGGGTCGACGTTGATGTAGGGGTCGAGCTTCTGCAGACGAACGCTCAGTCCTCGCCGCTCCAGAAGCATGGCGATGGAGGCTGCGGTCAGCCCCTTGCCCAAAGAGCTGACGACGCCACCGGTCACAAAGATGTGCTTGGTGTTGGTCATGGCGGTTCTGCAATTCCTTTCGCGGACGGGGATCGACCCCACCTCCAAAGACAACGGGGGACGCATGCGTCCCCCGCGAGGTGGATCTGAATTCGTTTTCGTGGCGAGTCAGCCGAAGTGACGCAACAACTTTGAGTGCTATCAGTAGCACCTAAAGTCGGAGGGCGAGTCTAGCGTCCTTCGGTCTGGGAGTGTCTCGCGACGAACTGAGCATAATCGGCGGGCGTATCGATTCCAACCGAGCGCTCGGCAACGACCTCCACGAGGATGGATGCCCCGATCTCCAGGGCCCGAAGTTGTTCCAACTTCTCGATTTGCTCCAGACGCGATGGTGGCAGCTGGGTCAGCTTCAGCAGGAAATCCCGTTGATACGCATAAATGCCCAGGTGCAGCAGCCACGGCGGCAGCGGGCCACCACTTTGATCGGGTTGTTGCAAGAGTTCGCTGGGGGACCCGTCACGCAGGAATGGAATCGTGGCTCGGCTGAAATAGAGGGCCTTGCCATTGGCGGCGCGTACCACTTTGACACAGCTGGGATCGTGCAGAATGCTCAGGTCATGGATCGGCGTCGCCAGCGTCGCCATTTCAACTCCCGGTCGCCCGGCGATCAAACGCACCAGCTTGTTGATATTCTCGGGATTCAGGTCGGGTTCGTCCCCCTGAACATTGACGATCAGTTCGGCATCCGGGCAGGCTCGACGCACGACTTCCGCAATCCGGTCGGTGCCGCTTGGATGCTCGCCGGTCATCTCGACTCGGGCCCCGAATCCTCGCGAGACGGTGGCGATCTCCTCGCTGTCGGTGGCGATAATCACCTCGGAAAGCTCTTTCGCCCGGCAGGCGGCCTCCCAAGCGTATTGCAGGAGCGGCTTGCCCGTTGCCGCCAACAGGAGCTTGCGGGCCAGCCGGGAGGACTGCAGTCGGGCAGGGATAATTCCAATCGTTCTCATCGGGGGCTCCTCCTGGTGATGTTCTCGAACAGGCGTTTCGCGCCCGCGTGTTCGTTCCGTCTACGCGGGATGGTACCGGTTTCGACGCCATGAATCACCCGGAAAAATTGAAGAAGTCATGAATCCGTTGTCGCAGTACAAGTGAATTTCGATGTGTTTGTCGGTTGATTTCGATTGATGTCCGCGGTTGTGAACGGGAAACAGGTGGGGAGTTCCAACTCCTGCCTACAATCGACAAGGGAAACGCTCATGACCCAGAACACACCGATTACCGACGGACAGACTGATTACGCTGTCGAAGTTTTCTTCGACGGCGGTTGTCCACTCTGTGTTCGCGAAATCAGCATGCTCAGGCGGTGGGACCGCCAGCACCGAATTCGGTTTACGGATATCGATGCGCCCGGTTTCGTCGCGGAGTCATACGGCAAGACCTACGAAGACCTGATGTCCCGTATTCAGGGGCGTCTGTCCGATGGGACTTGGATCGAGGGAGTCGAGGTTTTCCGCCAGCTCTACTCAGCTGTGGGGTTCGGACCACTGGTGTGGGTGACCCGTCTACCCGTGATCTCTCAAGTGATGACACTGGGATATCGCGTCTTCGCGAAGAATCGACTGCGGTTGACGGGCCGTTGCCTCGGCAAGACCTGCGCGATACCTCGAGACGCTGACTCCATTCCTGCGACTGCGACAGGAGGCTCGTCGGGTGGTCAATAGCACGCTGCTTCTGATCCATGCTTCCGCGACGTGGTATATGGTGGGCCTGATCTGGCTGATTCAGGTCGTGCACTATCCGTTGATGCAAATGGTGGGTCGGGCGGAATTCGTTCCGTATTCGCTGCGACATCAGCAGGCGATCACGCCGGTCGTCGGAATCCCGATGCTGATCGAAGTAGCCACCGCCGTATATCTCCTGGTCCAGGACCCACAACTGCGACGCTCGTACTGGTTTCTTGCGTCGTGTGTGCTGCTGGTTGTCATCTGGGTCTCGACGGCCTTCTGGCAAGTCCCTCTGCACCGCGACTTACTTGATGGTCATGCGGCCGAGCGAGTGAAAAGCCTGGTCCTGTCCAACTGGGTGAGGACTATCGCGTGGTCTGCTCGTGGACTGATTGTGGGGGCTCTCGTCCTCTGCCGTCTGAAACCCAGCTAGACGGGTGATTTAATTCAACCAGAACGAAGTGTCAGCGAGTTTGAACCCCGCAAGACTCTCGTCAGTCGACGGAGTTCGCCGCTCGATCATACTTTCAGCAAATCGGAGTTCATCGCATGGGACCAGTAGGCATCCTCGGAGCGTCAGGCTCCATCGGGGCAGCGGTCGCTCGTCGACTGACGGGTGAGGGGCGCAAGGTATTGCTGCTCGGTCGAAATCCCGAGAAGCTCGAACTGCTGGCGAGTGAACTGAATCAGCCCTGGATCGTGTTTGAACCGCGGGAGTCTGCGTCGCTGGCAGACGCTTTGACTCAGCTGGCCGCTGATCATGGGCCCGTTCAAGGCCTGGTGAACTGCATCGGCTCCGTGCTGTTGAAGCCCGCTCATATTACGAGTGACGAGGAGTTTCGCGAGATCGTCGAAACCAACCTCTTCACCGCATTCGCCACCGTGCGGGCTGCTGGAAAGCTAATGCGGGAGTCTGGGGGCTCAGTCGTCCTCTTTGCCTCGGCAGCCGCCGAAATCGGGATTCAGAACCACGAGGCCATCGCCGCAGCCAAGGCCGGCGTGATCGGACTGGCTCGTTCGGCGGCCTCGACCTATGCCCCGCTGAATATTCGAGTGAATGTCGTGAGCCCCGGGCTGATTCGGACGGAGATGACCCGTCGCATCTGGGACAATCCTCCAGCTGCTGCCGCGTCGAAAGAAATGCACGCTCTCGGCCGTTTCGGAGAGGCCGATCAGGTGGCCTCACTCGTGCAATGGCTCCTGAATCCCGAAAATGATTTCATCACAGGCCAGGTCATCGGCTTGGATGGTGGTCTGGGTCATCTCTTGCCAGCTCGTCGACCCGCCAGACCTGCGACATGATGCAGCGCAGGGTTGCTGCGAAATTCACATGTGCAAGGTGAT
>CANJZR010000528.1 GCA_947479075.1 Planctomycetaceae bacterium | reverse complement strand
CCAGGAGTCGCTGCTCGTGATCGATCCGCAAGACAAAATGGTCGGTCGTGATCGTATCGTACGACTTCAGCACACCGATCACCTTCCGCATGTTGCTGATACGGACATGAAAGGGGTCGGCGGCAAAAGCCTCGTTCAACAGCTGTTCCGCCTCGTCGACCTTACCGGTCCGCATGCAGAGCATTCCCAACTGGGTGCGGGGAGCTGTCAGCTGGGGCATGACCTCGATCGCTTTGCGGTAACAGATGTCCGCCTGATCGAACTTGCGATGTTGTTCGAGGACGCTGCCCATCGCGGAGAGCATCTCACCGGGGCGTGAATTGACCGAGAGAGCGGAGACGACCGCATCCTGAAATGCCTTCGGGAGCCGGGAGTCGGAGGGAGGCTGAGGAAGTTTTTCCCAGGCAGCGGCCAGAGTCGCAGCTGGCATGAGCCGCTCACCGAGCAGAGCCAGTGCGGCCTTGCGACCGAGGACTCGCTGGTCAACCGGGTTGATGACAAGAGCCTTGTCGAGCCACTCCGCAGCGTTCGAAGGTTCGTCAGTGGCGAGATAAGTATCCGCCATCAGCACGAGGGCAGCAGGCGATCGAGGATTGAGTTTGAGAGCCTGCTCCGCACGCTCGCGAGCCTCATCCAGCTTGCCGTCCTGCAGGAATGCGACGCCCACGGCCGCGTGGGTCTCGGCCAGTTGGGGGTTAATCCGCAGCGCATTGTGAAATTCCGGGATGGCCTGGCTCTCGTTGTACTTTTCAAGCAGCAGCGTGCCGGAGAGCAGCGGAGCCTTCCAGTAGTTCTTGTCGCCGGCCAGCGCGTCGACGCAGACCTCGTTCACCACAAACTTGAAGATCGAACTGACGCGATTCCAGCGGGCGTACTGAGCCGCTCCTTCCCCAACCCAGACGAGCGTCTCGGCATCCTTGGGGGCCGCGCGGTTGTAGTACATCACGAACCAGCGATAGGCCTTGGCCGCCTCGTCCAGCTCACCGGTTTCGGCCAATGCGTTCGCCAGTACCAGTCGCGAGTGGACATGCTGCGAGTCCTGGTCGATCCCCGCCTGGGCTTTCTGCCGGGCTTCTGCATAACGTCCCCGCAACAGGCACAGCTCCCCCTGCCGGGCGAACAGTGCAGCTGATTTCGGGAAGGTCATCAGTGCGGTCGAGATGACCTCATCCGCCTCTTCCCAGCGTCCGGTCTCTTCATAGATCCGGCTCTGACTCAACCAGACCGAGATCCGATCTGGATCGGCGAGATCCTTCTGTTCCAGCAGATTTCCACAGGCTTCGAGAGCCTCCTCATACCGGCCACGCAGCCGGTGCTCCGTGGCTGTGGCGAGCGGGCTTGCCGCACTGGCGACGTCCTCTGCGGAAGTCGTTTCGGACTCGGGAGTCGACTCCTGAGCAGGGAGCGATGCCAGCATCAGCCCCAACAGAATGGCGATCCCGCCAGCATAACACCTGATCAAAGTTCAACTCCGCTAGGGGCCGATGGGGGATGGAAGTATACCCCAGTGCGGCTCGCTCAAACAGACTCGAGTGGTGGAAGCGCTCCCCACTCGAAGTTGTCTTGCGAGGTCGGCTAAAGAGAGCGAACGCCGATTCCCCTTCGCCCTCGCTGACGCGTCGGGTTGGTGAATGCACGCTCGCCTGTTCCAACGGCCTACTGAAAACTGGCCACTCCTCCTCCCCTACTTGACCTTCTGCCACAACCCACGATAAATCGGCAGCCCCAGCTGACGTTTCTTACGTTCGAAGCTGGTCTGATAATCCATGTCGTGCTGGGGGATGCGTTCTTCAGGAGCGACGAGTTTCTGGAAATCGGGGTGATTGTCCATCAGGGATTCGATCCCGCCGAAGTATTCCTCGACATCGGTCCACGAATGGAGGTGTCCTCCAACTTTCAAAAGCCGCGAACATCCGGCTAAAAAGAGATCGTTAAAGATCCGGCGGCGACGATGTCGTACCTTCCACCACGGATCGGGAAAGTAAACGTGAATCGCCTCCACCGAGCCCGGTGCGATCAGCTTGGTATATGCCTCATTCGCATCGCCGCCCCAAAAGCGACCGTTGGGTGATTCAATCTTCTTCATTCGCCGGGCAGCGCGGCGGGCTTCTTTGTAGTCGATCTCAATTCCGACATAGTTTCGGTCGGGGTGACGACGGCTGGCCGAGTGAACGAAAAGTCCCCGCCCGCATCCAACATCCAGCTCCACCGGATTCTGGTTTCCGAAGTACTCGGTCCAATCCAGCCCCGCTGGGTGTGACTCCACAAGTTCCACGATCGGATTGAACCAGGGGCGCAAGTCTTCCCGCATCTGCTCGGCGGTTTCGACTTCCTGGTCGTCAGATTTCACTTCGGAGGACATGTCGTCTGCTGATCTCTTCGGTCGCTGGAGAGAAATACGGACACGCTGCAATCGCAGATGTCCCACGAGCGAAGAGTGTATCACAACCCGTCCCGAGGGGAGCGTCTCTCACACGGAATTACATCGAGGTTCCGAGCAGTCCGGCGCCAGCCACCGATCCTGTTTCGACTGTCCCTGAGGTGGCAGTAGAACCGGTGACCAGCGCCGGACCGCTCGACTTCAATCACCGACGGTCCGCGTCACTGAATGTCATGATCTGTCTACGTGAGTTCTTGTCAGAGAACGATTGATCAAAATCGCCGGATGCGCCCCGACACCATGCCGAGCGTGGCCATCGTGCTGACCAGTGCCAGTTCTGCGGAGACGACAAAACCGGAATCATCCCTCCAGAGTGCACAAGCGATACGTTGCATTTCTGCATCCTCCGGTGCAAATCGACCACATTCGTTGGAACCGTTCTGACCGGATTACACAGAACCTATGTCGCTGTCTCGACGACGCCAACCGGCTTCTCGGGATGGGGATGCAAGAACGAAAACGGAACGGCGAAATAAACGATTATATGAGTAGTAATGTTTGTTCGGATTATCGGCAGGGGCGATGTACAACAAGGCGTGTTGGACAAGGACATTACAGACAAGCGTCAGGGGTCACGCCGCTGGTGCCTCTGGGGAGAGGCAACACAGGGGCCACTTCTGGCGAGAAGGGATGAATTCCGCGGCGAGAGGGCGCACATTCACGACAGACTGACGTCTGCCGCTCGCCGGAAGAGTTACTGGATCGGGGCTTTGAGTTCGCTCAGGACTGCTCGTGCACCAAGGCCGAGCATGATCGTGTCCACTCCAGCGACCAGGAAGGTATACCCCTTCGCGAGGTAAGGTCTCACAGCCGCGGTCGTGACTCCGAAGATCCCCATCTTCAGGCCCCTACCGAGACAGACCTTCGTCTCATGGTCGATGGCTTCGACCACGCGGGGATGGTCGATCTGGCCCATCAGCCCCATGCTGGCAGACAGGTCGTAAGGCCCGACCAGCACGCCATCGATACCGGGCACAGCTGCGATCTTTTCGATGTTCTCGACAGCCCGGATGTTCTCCGCCTGGACCACGACCACGGAACGCTGGTTGG
>CANJZR010000527.1 GCA_947479075.1 Planctomycetaceae bacterium | reverse complement strand
TCCCGCTCCGGATCAACCTGTGCGGTTTGTGGTCTACTCCGACTCCGAGACCGAGCCGGAGTCTTCGACCACACCTCCCGTTGACTGGCCCGTGCCGAAGGGGAGCAACCGTCCCGTCTCGCGCAAGAACTACTTCGTCAATCAGACGGTCGGATATCAGGAGAACTGCCGGGTCATCGCCGAACGTAAGCCGAACTTTGTCCTTCTGGTCGGCGACATCGTGGAGACTGGTGGTGAGCAACGCGATTGGGACGAGTTCTGGAAACACAATGCGGGCGAGTTCAACACGCTCGCTGGCAGCATCCCGTTTCTCACGGCGATTGGAAATCACGAGAACTTTGCCGGCCCCGGAGGTGGGTACACCGCTGAGGGAGCGAACTTCTCCACGGACAAGTACCTGACGTACTTCGAAGCACCGACCAACGGGGCCATGAACCCCAAGCATCACGGTCGCTACTATCGCATCGATTACGGTCCGCTCACGATCCTCACGCTCGATTCCAGCGATGGTAGCCCGCACAAGACAGCTGCAGATACCAATCACAATATGGATGGCAGTAACGCTCCCGACTTCAATCCCGGATCCGAGCAATACCAGTGGCTGGAAGCCCAGCTGGCCGACGCCCAAAAGAAGAGTCGGTTCACGTTCGTCATGTTCCATCACACGATGTATGGCTCGGGACCGCACAGCATTCCGTTCGGCCAGAAGGGGTTTTCCGGCCAGTCGGGAATCGCCATGCGTGTGCTGCAACCGTTGTTCTTCCAGTATGGCGTTGATGCCGTCTTCTCGGGACACGATGAACTGATGGAGCGCTCGGAAGTCGCTGGCAGCGAAGTATTAGCCGATGGAACGAAGCGTCCGCAGACAATCCACTTTTACGACTCCGGGATTGGTGGTGACGGTCTGCGGGGAGCTTCGACGGGATTCGATAACCCCTATCGGAAGTTCCTCGTCCATGATGACTCTGCCGAAGTCTGGAACGGCGAACAGCTGGTCTCCGGGGGCAAGCACTACGGCCATCTGGAGGTGAATGTCGCTCCTGATTCGCATGGTGCCTGGCAGGTCGAAGTCACTCCGGTCCACGTCTTTCCGCTGACCGATTCCGCCGGGAAAGTCACCGGCTGGGAACGCCGCTCCTACAACGACACTGTGAAGTTCACACAGCCAAAGTAGCCATGATGTCGCTGATCGTTTCGTAAGCGGAGAATACGCGTGGCATGGCAAAGGCCCTGATCGCCGAGCGATCAGGGCCTTATGGTTGAGTGACATCGTAGAGAGCAGCTGCCTGCCGTATTTCTGGGGCAGCATTCATTTCCCAGCTCAGTCGAGGAATTCCTTCATATCCTGAATGGCTTCGCTCGGCACACCAGCATCGTTCAGCTTGGAAAACAGATCCAGCTTGGCGCCAGCTGTCGCATCCTTCTTGCGGTAGATCCGAACGCGGATGCCTTGGCCATCTCCTGTTGCGGCGAGAGCAGCCCGGGCGACTTCTGCAAGATCCGCCGGGGTGGCCTGAGCCTCATCACCGGTGGTGGAGACCAGATACTTGTCGCCGGAGATGATGACCTTGATCAGTGGCGATGCAGGAGCGGGTGGTGTTGCAGGTCTGGTCGACGCGAGGACAGCTTCGTCCCCGGCTAGGTCGGTGTCGCCTGACAGAGTTGGCTCGGTTGCTCCAGAGGTCGACGCCCGTGTCGCCTCGCCCGGGGCCGGGCCTCCGTCACCCGAGCCACTGCCGCCGAGTCCCGGTCCTTTGAACAGCATGCCGAAGTAGAAGGCGATGGCTGCAACGCCCAGAACGACTCCGCCTGCCAACCGTTGTCTCGAAGAACTCGACATCGAAATCTCCCGCGAGGGGTGACAGGACGTGGCGGGTGGCAGTCGTGTTTCGAACGGCTACTCCCAGAACTTCTCGCCGCTGAAATTAATCGCGGGATCGGTCTCAATCTCGCAATCACCGTTCACACGACACTGGCAGGAGAGACGCATCGTCTTCTCGTTGCCGATCCGCATGAAGAAGGTCAGAGGTCCCAGCAGGAATCGCAACCACTCGCGAATCCCCTGGCGGCTGACGTTGTTTTCACCCTTGGTGATCTTGACGCAGCATGAGGCGCAAGATCCAAAGCCCATGCAGTTCAAGTACTTATGGATTCCTGGGTTGACCTGAATTCCGTTTTTGAGGGCTTCCGCTCGCAGGACGGCTCCCTCGGGAACTTCGATCGTACGCTTCTCTTTGACGAATGTGACCTTGGGCATCGGGCCGCAATCCTGAACGGGAATTTGACTTGGCAACAAGGCTGGGATTTTAAGTCAGTGGCATACACGATGCCAGCCGAGAGGATTCCGCGAGGCACCTCTTCCCAGTTCCCGGAAGACCAGCCGTCCGGGTTGCCCGTCCTACGCCGCCCGAGACTGCCGGGCATGTCCGTCCCATTCCAGCCGGACATGGTACAACCCCTCGCGGCAGGTGTCATAGAGGGTACTCAGCCTGCGGAGTACCTGCGCCTCTTCCCGGCGGGCCTCGTCGAAGGACTCGCTGGCGATCAGGTAGCACCGCTTCCCGGTCTCGGGGTAGTTGACCCAGCAGTCGGGCCGGTCAAGCTGTTTCAGCTGCAACAGCTTCTCCGGATAGACCCCAGTCCAGAAGAGGGTGAAGTCGCCGATGTGGCGGTGGACTTCGCGGCGTGGCTCCGCCTCTCGGCATTCAGCCTCGCGAAGCATGTCGACGACCTGATCCAGTCGGCGACCCACTTCGTCGCGAATCGCGAAGACCGCATCGAGGCGGACAAACCTCACCAGCATGTCCGTCAGATAGTCGATCAGTGGGGGATCGGCGATCCCGTACTCCACTTCGAAGGTCTGCTCTGTCAGACCCGAAAGCCACTTCTTCAGAGGATTTTCACTCGTCAATTCGGGAGCCATAACAGCCTCCTCGACCTGCGGAGATCCTGACTGCCGAGCCAGCAGTTGTGGACAAGTGGCGAAGGCTTAACAAGTCGGGCGCGGATCTCCAAGCTCAATTGGTCCGATGGAATTGTTCGGGGTGTCGAACCGGCGGAAAAGGGTAAGTCGACTCCGCCCGGAGCAAGAATGGGCAACTGGTCCGGGTTTAACATCTCGAAGAGACAGTCGCTCATCCTTGCTGACGCGCCGAGTGACCGAGTTTCAGGAAGGTGCCCCCTGGCTTACCGCACGGAAGGACTAGCCATAGCAACGCTAGCTCCCACGGCGGCGTGCGTCTGCTGCGGAGTGCGCTCCTCGCCCGGACGAGGGAACCAATCTTTCAGCATCAGGAATGGCTTTTCGAAGAATCTCCACGACAAGGCGGCGACTCCCATCGTCGCCAGCAAGGTGGCTGCGAAGATGGCGATCGGTTGAACGGCCTCAGGCAGCACAGACCAGTTGAGCTTGAGTAATAGTTTGTAGATCGGGCGATGCATGACATACATCGCGTAGCTGAATTGACCGGGCAGGATCAGGCAGCGGAGGG
>CANJZR010000526.1 GCA_947479075.1 Planctomycetaceae bacterium | reverse complement strand
GCCACGCAGACCCGGACCATCACCACCAAAGTGAAGGCAGCTGCGGGCTGGCAGCCATCGCGGGTTATGGTGAAATCGGGGCAACGGATTTCTTATTCCACGGTGGGCACCTGGTCCCTGATCAAAGATGGCGAGAAGCTGACCGCCTTAGGCACGCTCAGCGGTACCGGACGGCTGGTGGGCGTACTGTTCAAGGACTATGAACTCAGCGAGCCATTCGACCTCAGTGCAGAGGGATCGTTTGTGGCTCCCTCCGAGGGGAAACTCTACTTGAGATGTCGCGATGACTGGACCGGGCTGGGCGATAACACGGGCGAGATCAGCGTGAAGTTCCAGAAGGGCGAGTAGCTCCGTCCGGTATGGCGACCATCCGATTGGATCGCACGACCCTCAGCTACTCTTTCGGCTCGGACCAGTTCAGGTGCTTGTGCAGGAACTTGTAGGTGCCGACGCCGTTGATGGTGTGTGGGCCGTCAAAGACTTCGATCTCGGTGCGGCCGCCGATACCGAGCTTGTCGTAGTGGCGCTTGACCTTGTAGTACTCCCACCCGACCCACTCATCGGGTGCGACGCCGTCCTCATGGCCACGTTCCACCATGAAGGGGCGGGGTGTCATCAGTGACGACAGCTCCGCGTAGTTCGCGATGTGCGCCATGTTCCATTCGAAGATCTCATACTCGCCGGTGAACATGTAGCTGTAGCGGTCTTCGGTGGTGACGATCTTGAGTACCCACTCATCGAAATCGGCGGAACAGATGGAGAGACAGTACCCGGCGTTTCCCTTGCCGCCTGGCAGCATCGGCGGGACGCGCACAGCTGTCTTCCCCCCGTAGGAAAGTCCATAGAACGCGATGCGGTCGGCATCGACAAACGGCAAGGTCGCCAGCCAGTTCAGTGTCTGCTGATGCTGGGGAACGATGTAGCTGAAGAGCGATCGTCCGAGAGGATTCGATTTGCGTTGCAGGACGCGGAAATTGTCCTGTCCGCGATAGGGATTCTGCGGGGCATAAACGATGAACCCGCGTTTCACGAGTACCGAGCTGAAGCCTTTGTAGTAGTGATAAGCCTCGTGCTTGGGATCTTCTGAGATCGTGTCTGCGGGAATACCCTCCAGCCCGTGCTGACAGACAACGACCGGGCGTTTCTCACCGGGTTCGAGGTCCTTGGGAATCAGCAGGATCCCGCCTGCGAAAACAGTGGATCGAGTAGAGCCAGTGGACGAGTCTTTGCCTGGCTCTCGTCTCTCCTCGCTCGTCTCTCCTCCCTTCCCCCACACATCAAGAATCACTTCGTATCCCGTATGTGTCGGTTCGTCGATGATCTTGCGGGTGCGGGCATTCGGCGGGAGTAGGTCATACGGGATGCGGCCGATCAGCTCGTCGTAGACCTTGTCTCGGTAGACCTCCTGAGTCTCCTGCCACTTGGCGAGTGACGAGCGGTCAGCCCCGGCCCAGACCTTGTCGCGGTACTTGTCCGACACGTGCATCAGTCGCTGGTTGTATTGGCGAAGCTCTTCGCACTGGCGTTTCTGGCGTGCTGCGATGTACTGGCGATGAGTTTCTCTTGCGTCGGGGGCCTTATAGTGAAATGAAGTAGGAGCCATCGGCGACAGTGCCTGTTTCACCAGCGACAGCGTCTCGCTGCTCCCCACCGGCCCGGACCCATCACCTGACTTGATCAGGCGGATTTTGTCAGTCGCTCCGAGCTTCTCGTAATGAGTTTTCGCTCGTGCAAACTCGCGCTCGACCGACTCGATGGGCGGAGTTCGCAGTACCCCCGGCGCGGCACCACCACTTCGGCCGGGGCGCGGCGCGGGAGGCCCATCAATGTTCGGACCGGCACAGGCTTCGATGATGAGCTGTCGCGGTGCGATCAGACTCGCGACATCGGCATCGCCAAATTCCGCCAGCTGACGCCACACGTTGCGGTAGATCGGCTCGCGCCAGACGTTCTCCCGCTCCTCAAAATACCCCGACACGATGCAGACATCGATGCGCGGGTCGACAGCTGCGGCGTGCAGGGCGAGCAGGCCCCCTTCGCCATGTCCCCAGACAACAAGGGGGATCTTCTTGTTCGATGAATCGGTCGGAGTGCTTCGGGCATCGACGAGGGCGAGGATCTTCTGCACTTCATAACCGATCAGGTGGCGTCCCAGCTCGAACGAATTGCGGTATATGAACTCCCGCTGAGTCTGGTTGGTGAAGCGAACTGACTGGGTGCCGGAGTTTTCGTCGCTGCGAGAGATGATGACGGGGATCGTCGAGCCGATGCCCATTTCAGTGAAGAGGTGTTCCGGGATTCGCAACGCTTTGTCAACACCCTGCAGGTGACCGATCACATCTTCGGGGACATAATCAGCATCGGGGATATAAATCAACGAAGCAGGCCCCCCATTGCCCAGCGTCACCGACTCGACTGTCACACCCTCGAGGACATCGCGACGTTCATGCACCAGTGATCCAATTCGTATAGGTGATGAATCCCTCAAAGAATAAGGCCGCTGGCCGCTGGCCGACACGCGTTCGTCAATCACACCCAGAGAGATCTTCAGCCGCTCTCGATTCGGAGCGATGCTTTTTTCGTAGGCCTCGGGCGAGCTGTAGTCGCGATGCCAGAGGGCCTCGCGGCGATCGCGGGAGAGGGCAATCTCCTGTTCGGCGAACTCGCCAATCCCTCGAACCATCGCCACGTCGAGCGGCTCGTTCAGTTCCAGTTTCTGTGTGCCCGGCAGGACATCATCCGCTGCGTCGAGGGGCAGAACGCCGGACAATGCCCAGACGCAAAACATGAAGCCAAGCAGGTAACGGTATCGAATCGGAATCATGTGCAAGTTCTCCTCCTTCGCAGTAGACACAGGACTTCTGGATAAATCCAGCGTTACTGATGGGTGATTCCATGAGTACCATGGGAGGGCGAAGCTCCTGCTGAGCCGCGATACAGGTCGGATGCTGTCATGCCGTAGCGGGTCGGCAGGAGCTTCGCCCTGCCCAAGAGGCAGGTTGATGAGGTCCGTCCGACAAAAAGTCCTCGGACCTGCCGCATTTGAACGAACTTTCTCTACAATTCGTGGCACATCGTCCGGTTCCAGCAGACCGGGAACGATCTTTCTCAGGAGTACTCAGCGTGTCGGCAAAAGCGTGGGGCGGACGATTCCAGGAACCAACAGACAAGCGGGTCGAGCGATTCACGGAATCGATCAGCTTCGACGCCCGTCTGGCCGAGGTCGATATCCGCGGGTCGAAGGCTCACTCGGCGATGCTGGCCGAAGTCGGTCTGATCACGCCCGCCGAACGCGACCAGCTGCACGCGACTCTCGATCAGATTGGAGCCGAGATCGAACGTGGCGAGATGGTCTGGAAGACCGAGCTTGAAGACGTCCATATGCACATCGAGTCGGCATTGATTGCCCGGCTGGGCGATGTGGGGCGAAAGCTGCACACCGGCCGCAGCCGCAATGACCAGGTCTCGACCGATTTGAAGCTCTATGTCCG
>CANJZR010000525.1 GCA_947479075.1 Planctomycetaceae bacterium | reverse complement strand
GGAGGCTGGGGCGATCGCGAACGATGCATTGGTTTACGGCGTGCGAGTCAATATGCAGCTCTGATCTCTCTCGAAACAGCCGACCGTTCCCTGTTGACCTTAGAGTTACGTCACTTCAAATGGATCGTCACCTTCTCGGCCTTCCCGGTGCAGGTGAACGATAGCGTGTAGGTGAAGTCAACTGCGGATCCAGGGACGTTACCGATGTCCAACCCCACGCCGAGTAAGAACTGATTGCGGACCGTCCTCGCAAGTTTCCCTTTGCCCACCTTCTTTCCGTTAGCAAGGATGGCCACGGTCTCGATTAAGAAGCTGAAGCCACCAAGATTGAGGGGAAGTCCGCTCTCCCAAGTCTATTCGCACAAATCAAAACAGGGCTTGGAACTGGGACCGGACCAGCACTCCATGATCGCCCAGCAGATGTCGTTTACCGTATTGTTTACGGGGTTTCCATCGATGATCGTTGCGTGGATCAACAGCTTCAGGTTTTGCGATTTGCTTGGGTGCCGGAAGGATCCTGTGGAGTAGCTGGTACTTGTCCAGTTTGGAGTGCCCGTATACCTGAGTATTTATACGATGTCTATCGCAATGTAGGCATGAATAACTTTATTCGTTGTGTCGATTGTGTCGTGTAACGAAAGGTCGTTTGGAACTGCTGAGGTTCGCAGTAAAGACGAACCGTGCATGTCGCGCAACACGGATTGCATCACGTGAATGGCAGGGAACATCACCTGCCCTGACTGACTCCAGGCACCATTCCGGAACCACTTCACGTTCAACTAACTCACCAGCTGAAATCGTCTCAGCCTCCGGTCGACACGTTGGCAGAGCTTAGAAAGTTGTGTCGAAGTGAGTCATCCTTAATGATGGTAATGACGGTTCCGAGTTTTGAGTGAGAATGCCAGCGATTAATCGTGTCAGAAGGTAACTTGGGAAAGTGGAGGCCATATGAATTCGATCCAATTTCCATGGGGCAAAATGTCAGGACATACAAGGCATTGTATGGATGCAGAACGGTGGGATTGAATGCCAAGTTTGATCATCCCTCGAAGCTGCTTGATAGCTCTGTTGCTGATTAACGCCATCCAACCAGTCTTTGGACAGGCGGAAGTCGCCGATTCTGTCTCTGAGGCATCGCGAGAATCCGCAAACTTCCTCTCGGCTGAACCAAGTTGTACTCGATGGACAGAGGGGGATGACGACCGTTTCTGGGGACAACTCGATTTGGCGGACGATTGGGGCAACTTGCGCTCATCTTTCAAGGAGTCTGGTGTTACTTTCACCATTGACGAAACGCAATTTGTCTTCGGAATTTCCGGAGGAGTGCGTGACGCTGTATCTCCCCCACTCCGTCTAGGAAACACCTCTTCTTACACGGGACGAGGAAATTACAAGACAATCTTAGACTTGGAGAAACTCGCTGGTGTACCTCAGGGCACATTGCTGATTGGCATGGAACACTGGTACGGACAATTCGGAAACATCTCGCTAAGCACGGGAACGCTTTCATTGCCACAAGATGGCGCATCACTGCCTCCCGCTCCCAATGCCCCAGGAGTTCCACTCCTCACGAATTTCTTATGGACGCAACCTCTTTCCGATGAGTTGGTAGTCTATCTGGGTAAACTATCCGTGATCGGAGGCGGTTATGACAAAGACATTTTTGCTGGCGGAGATGGCACGAATCAATTTTCAAATTTGTCATTAGTAGGCAACCCGGCATTTCTACTGGGAATGCCCTACTCATCGTTCACGACAGGGTTTTCCAGCACTCAAGAGTGGGGGAGTGTAAGCGCCTATATCCTCGACCCCACGGACCGTACGACGGACGCATTCCGCTTCGACAACCTGTTTTCGCAGGGGATCATTGTTGGAACTGAGATCACATTGACCTCCAAAGTGCGGGACCTGGATGGCCAATTCCGTTTGGGCGGAGTGTGGAAGCATGTCCCTCTCACGAATCTCAAGTTTCAGGAACCACCCCCAGGCGTCTATCCTTATCCCACAGTGCCCGGTTTTCCGACACTCAATAACTCGTACACGATTTACTCAGGATTCGACCAATACCTGGTCACTTTTGCCGAAAACGACCGCGGGTGGGGAGTGTTTGGGCGGGCCTCCATCAGCGACGGAAATCCGACCCCATTGCGGTACTTTCTCAGTACGGGAATCGGCGGGTTCAGTCCGATTGGAAAGCAGCGTGGTGACACGTTCGGCCTCGGCTGGTATTACATCGGAATCAGCAACCAATTCGGCCCAGTTCCGCGAGCCACTTATGGTCCACGAGACGGTACAGGCCTGGAGCTGTTCTACAATATACAGGCAACGCCTTGGCTCAATATCACACCGGATTTTCAATATGTGCATCCCGAATCCGGCGAGATCGCCGATGACTCATTCGTGTACGGACTTCGTGTAAATGCAAAGTTCTAGGTTTACAGGACCACCACGCAATTATTCTGTTTGCAGCCTTTTGAATAAACCCGGTTCTGGCGTTCACCTTTCTGCCTGAGGGGATGGCCATCAGCGAGCAGGTCGGCTTGTCGGTTGAACTTATGTAGCGTCTCCTTTTTTCGGTCTTAAGTGTTGGGCGTCGCATTGAACGTTCCCGGAGAGGGGGGATGGCATCACGCTAGTGGCGACGAGGATCTAATTGACGGATGTAGAACGAGCGGCTCTGGTGAAGTGGTCGCGGGGGCGGCGTACGCCCTCGTGGCTGGTGCTGCGGGCAGATCGTGCTGGCAGCTGCCGAGGGACAAGAGAATAATGATATCGCCGAGGAGCTGGGATGTAAGCGAGAGACGGTCGGGCGGTGGAGAACGCGGTTTGCCGAGTATCGGCTGGGGAGATCGAGAAGCACTCACCACGCTCGGGACTGCCTGCCACAGGTCGATCTGCGCATGAGGCGGAGATCATCCGGCTCACCCCCCAAGAGCTGCCCCGCGATGCGACGCAGTGGTCGGTCCGCTCGATTGAGAGCCCGGAAAAATCACTAGCCGAGCTGCATCATCGCGTTCGGATTTGGCGAACGCCTGCTCTAATTATGCCCGTTTAATCTCGCTCGGCTCTCAGGGGATCTCCTCATGACTCCAGCAGCCATCTGCCGATCCCATTTCCGCCTCACTTGGAGCCCAAACGCTTAATCCCTCGATACCCCACGCCGCCATTTTCCCCTGGGGAACCGCCACCATTTTCAACCGGGCTCAACAAAATGACTGAGAAACTGGCCAAGAAGATTCGGAACAGGTGGTTACCGCTGATCAAGCCATCAATCTCACAGAAGATCGGTCAGACCCACCACGGATCCCCCTCATCAGAGCTCGTCGCCTGACATGATCTCCCTTCGAAAACCTCTTCACGCTTGTCAGACACATACGATGCAGGACATTCGTCTGTCTCCTGGTTCAATAAATCGCGATCGCCAGACTGCTTCTTATCAGACGAATTCATACTGGCCCCTGCCGAGGGTCAGTTCCCGCTTCGCGTCAGGTACG
>CANJZR010000524.1 GCA_947479075.1 Planctomycetaceae bacterium | reverse complement strand
GGGCCACCTTGTTTAACAGTCGGTCCACCAGTTCAACGGTTCTTTGAAAGTTCACTATGTCCCCTTGGTTTTTTTTGTTGGTTTGCCAGTCGGCTGGCCCTGCCGTGACACTCGCCCGGCGTTCGTTTTTTGTGTGACCGGCCTCGCGGGAAGCGTGCGTTTGTTTGCTTTTACGGGCATCACTGGCCGTCGCTTTCGGCGACCTGCTCGACAGGCTTGCAGCCGCCACGCATCCATTGGTCAAGGACCGTTGATTGCCAGCGGATTCCCTGCCCCAGCTTCACCGGGCGGGGTACCAGCCCGGACCGGACCATTCGCCGGATCGACCTGTCGCTCAGCCCCAGCGCCAACGAAACCTGCCTTACATCCAGAAGTCTCTCGTCGCCCATTTACGCACCCTCTCGCGTATGCTTCCAGTTCGCCAACATCGAGCCACGCACGACGATGCGAACTGGAGTCTGAGGGGTCGCTCTGGCGGACGACTGATGTCGAATTGCGGCCAGTTATTTCCCCTCTATAGAGAGAGTCGAAGCCAAGGTGATTTGAGAAAGATTGTTATTTCTCAAACTCGAGACTTCCGTGTAGTCACTCCAGCGACAAGCCCGCGTATTCACGTTGATGGCACGTCGGCGGATCAGCGGAAACGAAAGAACCCCTCCCTTTCACGGCTAGACCGGCGGGAGGGGGAGCGTCATCTCAGTTTCATTCGCCGCGTAAACCGCCCCCAGCGCCCGGCCACAGAAAAGCAACCGAACGCCGGGGGGAACACAAGTCGACTAGAACGCTTCAACCGAGAGTGCCTCGGTCTTCAGCCGGTCGACCAACGCACCAGCATCAGCCAACCGCCGGACAACGTCTGGATACTCCAGCTTCAACGCCGCGTATCGCTTCTCAAGCAATGGCGAATCAGCCTCGCTCGCAGACGGCAACCGGTCCTCGCAGTCGTGCAGTGCGATTCGGAGCGATTGCTCCTGATCCGTCAACCGATCCCGCATGTCGACGGCGGCTTGAAGTCGGGTCTTAAGTTCAGAGCTACACTCGTTTCGCAATTCGAACTCCGCTCCCTGTGCCGTCCGGATTTCGAACTGGGCTTGCGACTCAAGGCCTTCGAGGTTCTGAAGTGCCGACTTGTGTGACACCTCGATCAAGGCAAACGCCTCCCGCTCAGCGATCAAGCTTTGCGAGTGTTTTGCGAGTTCGGCCTTCAGGGCGGGAAGTTCGGCCAGCGACTTGGCGAGCCACTGCCGGCGATGCAACCGCTCTAGCGCCGAACCAAGTTCAGCCGGGGTGCGATTCAATTGGGTCAGCTTGGACAACACGTGGTCCGGATCGGGAGCAGAAGACTCCGTGTCAAGCTGGATGACGAACTGCTTCCACTCACGGTCACGCTGTTCCTGCTGTTGCGCCACGCGGTCTGCCAACAGGGATTCGATATTTGTTGCAATCACTTAATTCTCCAAAGATAAAACTGTGCATCTCCGGTCGGCGACATGCCGAGCCGGGCTTCTTGTTCAGTCGTTCTCGACGAATTCGGCACCAGAGCGACTTCGACGGCTGACGGCTGACGTGACCTTGAGGTACGATTCCGCTTTCCGGAACGCCTCGAATTCTGGACCACGCCCAAGCCACTGACGGCTGACCCCTAGTAGTTCGGCAATCTCGGTTCGGCTGGTCACGCCAGTCAACAAGAGAGCCGTGGCAATGGTCGACCGGGGCACGTGCGGCATCCGAGACGCCACCGTCAAACGCTCGACCTTTTTGGCGAGATCTTGGATCACCGCGACTAGTTGGGGAGTCTTGCTCACGGCGAACCCCCACGACCATTGTCGGGAATGTAAATCCGCACGTCGCCGAAAATATCTGATACCGCTTGCTCAGCGTTTGCCCGGTTCATTTCGATCAGCAGCCGTGCGGCCCTGACGGCCACTCGGTTGTTTTCGCCCAGCGCGAGCCTTGCCAGCTTGGCGGGCAGTTCGGAGAACACCTCCGGAGGAATCTCCCATCTCCCACGGATAGCTCCTGCAGCCGCCTGCAGCAACTCGCGATCCGTGGCGGCGGGTAGCGACACATCAAGCTGGGCGAACTCCCCGAATGTCTCAGAGCCGATTGGCTCTGTCTCGGGGTCTTTGTTTTCTGTTTCCATTTTCTGTTCCCTTGCGGTGAGGCTTTTGCCCCGTGTTGATTTGTAAAACTCAGTGAGCAGCGATTGATGGGCAAGGCGGGCCGTTTGGGTTACATGGCGTCACCCCGCTCGGATTCGCGGATGCGTGCCGTGAGCGACGCCCGCAGACTTTCGGGGAGTCGTTCCCACACTTCTGGGGGGAGAACCACGCCGGATGGCATGGATTCTGCCAGTGAGCAAATATCGTTTTGACCTAAGTACCTAGCACTTGAACCACTTGCGGAATCCGGTTCGAATCCCGCCGGGGGTACTTTGGAATTTTTTATTGATGGATAACCAGTGTGCTCCCTCTGGAATCGTGGGAGAGTGGGAACTGGGCTGACCTGACTGGTCATGTCAGATGCCTCTGAGGCGAATTCAGACTGATCAGGTCCCGCAGAAAGTTCGGTAGTTATTGTCGTCAGCGGGCGGTTCCCGGTAAACACCGGAATCCGCTGGCGGTGAAAAGGGTGACGCCAGCACATTCAGCAGACGATGCATCACTGACAGATCATCCTGCTCCTCTGCCGCAGCGAGAGCTTCTTCCACGCGGTGGTTCCGGGGGATAACTGCGGGGTTCGCTTTGCACATCGCCGAGCGGACGTGCTCAATCGAAAGTTCTTCGCGGCTCAACCGATCCATCCATCGGTGATGCCATGCCTGAAACTCATGGCTCTCGGAGTGGTTTGAACCAGCAGTTCCCTCGGACAGGTCCCGAAATGTATTCGTAAAGTCGGCCTCTGCTGCCTGCATCCAATCGAGCAGGGACTGCACCAACTCTCGATCTCCCTCGTCAGCTGTCGTCAGCCCCAGCTTCTGTCTCATCCCGTTCAGCCAGTGCTCCTGATACTCGCCCACGAACGCATTGAGAGATTCCGTCGCGATCTCCACAGCGTCGTCCTGATCACCACTCAGGAGCGGCAGCAGCGTCTCTGCCAATCGTGCCAGATTCCACTGAGCGATGGCCGGTTGATTGCCATAGGCATATCGCCCTTGATGATCAATCGAGCTGAACACCGTGTCCGGACGATACGCATTCATAAACGCACAGGGGCCATAGTCGATTGTCTCTCCGGAGATGGCCATGTTGTCGGTGTTCATGACACCATGCACGAATCCGACCAGTTGCCACTGTGAGATGAGCTTCGCCTGTCGCGCGATGACCGCCCGGAGAAACTCTGGATATTTCTGAGGCGAATCAGTCAACTCCGGGTAGTGCCTCGCGATGGTGTAGTCTGCCAACGCCTTCAAGACATCCGGATTCCGAAGCCGGGCCGCGTACTCGAATGTCCCGACACGGATATGACTCGCTGCCACTCGAGTCAGCACAGCTCCTCGCTGCAGCG
>CANJZR010000523.1 GCA_947479075.1 Planctomycetaceae bacterium | reverse complement strand
GCCTACTCGCCGTCGCCAGTCTGCACACCCACGCGGGCCTCGATCATGACGGGTAAGCACCCCGCCCGGTTGCAGATGACGATCTGGTCGGAGGGTTCGCTGAAGGGGCCGGCCGATCGCAAGCTCCTGCAGGCGAAGTCGGGACACGACCTTCCGCATACCGAGACAACGCTGGCGAAACACCTGCAGCAGGCGGGCTACTTCACCGCTCTGGTTGGGAAGTGGCACCTCGGCGATGCGGGGCACTTTCCTGAGACGCATGGCTTCGACATCAACATCGGGGGCAATCACTGGGGAGCACCGTTTTCGTTCTTCTGGCCCTATCGCGGTGCGGGAAAGTACGGCGGAGAATTCCGGTATGTGCCGCATCTGGAATATGGAAAACCGGGCGAGTATCTCACCGATCGGCTGACCGATGAAGCCCTCAAGGTTCTGGATCACATCGCCGCGACTTCGCAGCCTTTTTTCCTGTATCTGGCTCACCACGCCCCGCACACTCCGATAGAGGCGAAGGAAGCCGACATCAAGTACTTCGAGGCGAAGCTGCGACCGGGATTGAAACACCAGAACGCCGCGTACGCCGCGATGGTCAAGAGCATGGACGACGGCATCGGACGGGTGCTTGATCATCTGAAGACGCTGAAGCTCGACCAGAACACCATCGTCATCTTCGCCAGCGATAACGGCGGCTACATCCGCCTCAACGAAGCCCAGAATGCCCCCATCACAAACAACTCTCCGCTGCGTTCAGGGAAGGGGTCACTCTATGAGGGCGGAGTGCGAGTGCCGCTGATTGTGAAGTGGCCACAGGTCACGCCAGCAGGAGTTGAGTGCGGTGAACCCGTGGTGCTGACCGACCTGTTCCGGACGTTATTGAGTGCCGCAGGGATTTCAGCGCCGGCAGACCTCCCGCTCGACGGGCTCGACTTGCTTCCCGTGCTGAAGAAGTCCGATTCGAAACTTGACCGCGACACGCTGTTTTTCCACTTCCCGCACTATTACCACGCTCCGCCCACGACGCCCGGCAGTTCGATCGTGGTCGGGCCATGGAAGCTGATCGAATACTACGAAGATGGCCGAGTTGAGTTGTACAACCTTGACGATGACCCGTCAGAGGAACGCGACCAAGCGGGGAACATTCCCGACAAGACCGCCCAACTGCGAGAACAGCTGCGGACCAAGCTGATGTCAGTGAATGCAGCGATGCCGACGCCGAATCCGGATTTCAAGCCATGAGGCGTGAAGGTCGGGCCACGCAGGCCTGCGATAGAACTCACTCCAGGAGGGCGAAGCTCTGCTGAGCCGCTCGGGCAAAACGACATCCATTTGCGATAGCGGCTCAGCAGGAGCTTCGCCCTCCCAACTGACCGCAGTCTGTGCGAGTGTCCCTGGTGGAACCACCGGTTCTCAGCTGCTGTTCCCAATTCTCCCCACTTCGATTCCAATCATTATCCAATACATTATCGCCAGTCCTCGCGGAGCCAGTCATGCCGATCCCTGTTCTGTGTAGCTGTGGAAAGAATCTGAACATTCCTGACCAGTATGCCGGGATGAAGGTCAAGTGCCCCGCCTGCTCAGTCACAATCAACGTGCCCGCAGCTGGTCCCTCAGCTCCCCCTTCTCCACCACTCAGGCAGACAGCGAAGCCAGGGGCTTCTGCTCCGGAGGAAGAGAGCCCGGAGGATGGCCGATACACCCTCGATGAGTTCCTGCGACGCAGCGCTGAACGGGATCACGGTCAGGGACTCTTCGAACTGGAGAGTGAGCGGCTACTGGAGATCAACCTCGACGGGATGGTCTGGACCAAGATGGGGTCGATGGTGGCCTACGTCGGCGATGTGAAGTTCACCCGCGAGGGGATCCTCGAACACGGCATCGGCAAGTTCCTCAAGAAGGCCATCACGGGCGAAGGGGCCAGGCTGACCAAGGCGGAGGGTGAAGGGAAGGTGTACCTGGCCGACATGGGCAAGAAGGTCACGATTCTCGAACTCCACGATGAATCGATTTTCGTGAACGCCAACGATGTCCTGGCCTTTGAAGGGACCATCGAACACGACATCAAGATGATGCGCAAGATCACAGGCATGCTGGCGGGCGGCCTGTTCAACATGAAACTTTCGGGCACGGGCATGATCGCCATCACCACCCACTATGACCCACTGACATTGCGGGTCAGTCCCGGACAGCCGGTCTGTACCGATCCGAATGCCACGGTCGCCTGGTCAGGCAACCTCTACCCAGGGTTCAAGGCTGACGTATCACTCAAGACCTTTTTCGGACGCGGGAGCGGGGAGTCGATTCAGATGCTGTTTGAGGGTGACGGTTTCGTTGTCGTTCAGCCCTACGAAGAGGCCTACTTCCAGGCCACGCGGTGACAACGGAGGGAATGATCTCCCGCAAAGGCCCGACGACACACAGGTCTATTGTCGATTTTCCTTGTGTCTTCGTGTCCTGGTGGCGAAAAACTCCTCTTCATCCGCCTCCCATGAATCGGTTTACCCGTGGCTGGACTCGCCATTAGGCTCCGCTACAATGCAGTTCTACGGGGGTGGATAGCTATCCCTTGCGCGGTGGGACCGCATGAACCGGGTCAGGCGGAAACGAGCAGCCCTAAGTGTCGTGTTACCAGGTGCGTGAGGGGTAGCTTTCCGCTCCCGTTTCTTCTTGAATGACGGTCCGGGTCGAGCAGTTCAATTGCTCCCCTCGCATTCAGGACGCCTTGTTCTACTGCGGACGGTCGGCACCGCGTTCGATCCGAGTCCTAAGTTCCGGTCTCTCGCCGAACGCCTCTTCTATGAACGCCCCTGCCACGCTTTCCCCCTCGTCCCTGATGCTCGCGATTGAGTCATCGTGCGATGAGACTGCGGCGGCTGTCGTGACGAAGGACCTGCGTATCCTCTCCAGCGTGGTGGCCAGCCAGAACGAACTGCATGAGCGGTTTGGCGGTGTGGTTCCGGAGATCGCCTCGCGAGCCCACGTGCAGCGAATCCTGCCCGTCATTGATGAAGCGATCCGCAAAGCAGGAATCGAGCTGCGAGACATCTCTGTGATCGGCGTTGTGACCCAGCCCGGTCTCGTGGGGTCGCTGCTGGTCGGACTCACAGCTGCCAAGACGCTGGCTCTGGTACTCGACAAGCCGCTGGTCGCTGTGAATCACATCGAGGGGCACATTTACGCCTGTCGGCTGGCAGCTGGGCGTGACATTTTTCCGAGCATCGGGCTGGTGGTCAGCGGGGGGCACACGAATCTCTATCACTGTCGTTCCGCCACGCAGTTCGATCTGATCGGAGCGACGATCGACGATGCGGCTGGCGAGGCCTTTGACAAGGTGGCCAGCGTGCTCGGACTCCCCTACCCGGGCGGGCCGATGATCGAGAAGGTCGCACAGACTGGAAACTCACAGGCCTTTCGTTTTCCCCGGACCTTCATCAAAGAGGACCGGCTCGACTTCAGCTTCAGCGGCGTGAAAACGTCCGTTCTGTACGAAGCGAATGGCCAGCCGGGGGC
>CANJZR010000522.1 GCA_947479075.1 Planctomycetaceae bacterium | reverse complement strand
AGTACCAGCGTCTTCTACGGTCCGAACGAGGCGGGCAAGTCGACATTGATGCGGTTCATCCGCGCGATGCTGTTCGGCTTTCGTCCTCAGGATGAACGCACAGCTGGCCCCAACCCGACCCCCATTCGCTGCGATGGAGCCCTGCGCATTGAAAAGGGCGGGCGGGAACATCTGGTCCGCCGTATCAGTTCGCCCGGGACTCGTGGGCGTCTGCTCATCGATGGCGTCGAAGATCCGATCAAGACCGAGTCGCTGATGAAGAATCTGCTCGGCGGAATCACCGAGCCGATCTACGAGAACATCTTCGCCATCGGTCTCAACGAACTGCAGGAGCTGGCCACTCTCGACGGAGAGGAAGTCGCCCGTCACATCTATGGCATTTCTCTGGGGATCGATGGAGAACGGATCCTTAAGGCGTACACCGGCTCGGAGTCCGAAGGTAAGCTCCTGCTGGATGAATCCGGACGGGACGGAAAACTCCTCGGTCTGGTGCGTGACCTCGACGCCGTGGACCGTGAACTGGTCGCTCTCGGTGACCCTTCCCGCAAGTACGAAGAGCTGGTCGCCAAACGAGATCAGCTGGACAGCGATATCAGCGGGTGCAAACAGAGACAGGTCCAGTTGCAGCGCGAGATTCGCGGCCGCGCGTTCATGGAGCGTGTCTACGTTCCGTGGAATAAGGAACGCCAGCTCCGCCGCGAGATGGATGGTCTGCCGCAGCTGGTCGACTTTCCGAGCGACGGACTGCAGCGGATCGATGGGTGGGATACCGAGCTGGAGAACATCGACGGTCGTCGTCGACAGGCCCTGGTCGAAGTCGAACGTCTCGAAGCCGAGGTCGCTCGCAATACGCTCGACCCGCGACTCGAAGAGCAGGCAACTGCCATTCGCCAGATGCTCGGTGAGCAGGAGTCGGTCCGCTTTATCGAGCGCCGTCTGGTCGATCGTCGTGCCCGTCAGGACATTACCAAGCGGCAACTCGACGCCGCACTCGCTGGTCTGCAGGGGCGCTGGGCGACCGATCGACTGGAAGAGACCGAGTTCTCACCAGCCGCTCTCTATCAACTCTCGCAGGCCGCTCGACAGCTGCAAGCTGCCGGAACAGGCCGGGCTCGGATTATCCGCCGCTACAAACAATACGCGGCCATCGCGAATCGCAAGCTGGCCTCCACCGAAGAACAGGTGCGTCATCTCGGCGGTCTGACCTTTCCACAGGCCCGCGAGCATGCCCAGCGCCGTCTCGACGAACTGGAACAGCTGATCGCCCTGCGGGCTCGCGAGAGCACGCTGACGGAGCTGCTGTCGGGACTCGACGTGCAGATCAACCTGATCAATCGCCCGAAAGATTTGCCCGACTATTTCTATGCCACCTTGTGGTTCTTTGGCATTGCGGGGATGTTGCTGCTGGTTGCCGGACTGTTGTCGTTGTTGGAACTCGGACCGATCACACAGACAGCGTCATGGTTCTTCCGCAATGCACCATGGCTGGTGGGAGCCACTTATCTCTCCGTCGCGACTCTTTGTGGCGGTGTGGTCTGGGTGATGAAGGAGCACTTCGAGCCGTCGCGATACGGACTCGACACTCTGCAGCGTCGCCGCCGCGATGTGGAACACGAGCTTTCGGAGATCCGGCATGAGATCGTCCGAATTACCCAGCTGGATGTTGCTCGCGGTCCAATGCCAACACTGGCCGACACCATGGCTGATGAGCCCGATCAGCTGACCGAAGAGTCGGTGGCCCGGGCAATTCGCCGCCGAATCTCTGAGTTCGATGCCCTGGAGCGTCAGTCCCAACGTGTCGTGGCCATTCGGAATCGCATGTCCCGACTGCGTCAGGCGCTCAAGAATCGTCAGCGTGACATCGTTTCTTCCCGCCGTTACTGGTGCGAACAGCTGCGTCGGCTGGGCATGCCCGAGACCCTCAAGGTCAAGGAAGCCTTTGAGCTGCTGCAGCTGGTGGCCGACGCCAAACGGCTGTGGATTGAGTGGCGGGACGACAACCGCGAACTGGAGATTGATGATCGCCGGGTACAGGACTTCCGCAGCCGGGTTGAAGGCATGGCCCGCCGGAACGGCTCGCGCGAGGCCAAGCTCGACTGGTACCTGCTGCTTTCGCAGTGGGAGATCCAGCTGCGTCAGATTGAGGATTCACGGGCTCTGGTGACCCGTCTGGTTCAGGAACTGGATGACAAGCGGAAACGCCTCAATCAGATCGCCGAATCGATGTCTCCGATCCGGGCGCAGCGGTCTGCCATGCTGACCAAGGCTGGGGCGACTGACCGGGCCGACCTGGTCGCGAAGCTCAAGGCCTTCCAGCGATACAACGAGCTGGTCAAGCTCCATGCCGCCGCTAAGGACGAACTGGCATTGGCGGCCCGTCAGGAACCCGATCTGGCAGTCGTCGAGGATGACCTGATCCGGTTCGTGCCTGAAAAGAACGAGGAAGAGACGATTCACCTGCGGGTCGAACTTGTCCAGATTGATGAACAGCTGCAGAAGCTGTTCGAGAAGCTGGGCCGCATCAAGCAGGAGATCCTCGACCTCGAAAACGATCGCCGGGCTTCTTCGCTGAAATTCGAGCGAGCCCAGCTGGCCGATGAACTGAACCAGTCGGTCCAACGCTGGTTGGCACTGAAGGCCTCGGGGCAGGCCGTGGAGAAGATGCGATCTCGCGTTGAACGCACCTGCCAGCCGGAGATCCTGAAGCACGCGTCGGAGTACCTCGAACGACTGACGCTGGGTAAGTACCACAACATCTGGACCCCACTCGGCCAGCGGCATCTGGTCGTCGATGACGAGAAGTCGGAATCGCTCAAGGTGGAACACCTGAGCAAGGGCACACGCGAGCAGGTCTTCCTGTCGATTCGCCTCGCCGTCATGAAGGACTTCGCGGATCGCGGCGTCGAGCTGCCGATGGTCCTCGACGATATCATGGTGAACTTCGACCAGCTGCGAACCGAAGCTGCGGTGCGGACGCTGCTGGAGTTCGCGGAGCAGGGCCAGCAGATCCTGATGTTTAGCTGCCACCTGCACCTGGCCCATCTCTTCGAGAACCAGGGCATCGAGCCGATCTGGCTCCCCGCCCGAGCCGGTGCCCGCGAAGGCCAACGGGCGTAGTGAACTGTTCAGAGAGCGGCCCTATCGATCGGGGCACTCATGCCATTACCGGTCGCGGTGTTTGGCATGGCAGGTCGCACACCCTTGAGCGACCTTTTGGCTCGCGGACTTGAGTGCCGCCAGATCGTTCTTCTCAGCGATCTTGTGTAATCTTTCTGTGTCCTGGATTGCGGCTTGGAAGAGACTCTTCATGTCATCGTCGGAGAGCATCGAAGTCCGAGGGATCTCGCGGAACTCCTCGTGCAGTAGCAGGGCAGTCTGGACCAGCTTCTTCCAGTCATCCACCTTCCCGGCTTTGACCTGACGATCGATTTCGGCCCAGGCATGATCGATGTGTACCATCGACGTCGTCAGCGGCTCAACCTCGGCGGTTTCGACCAGTGGGCCTGCCT
>CANJZR010000521.1 GCA_947479075.1 Planctomycetaceae bacterium | reverse complement strand
GATCCCTTCAGGGTCAGAGGTGAACTGAGGATTGTACCTCGCCATCCGCCCCTGAGGAGTCAGCGATCTTGCCAGACGGAAAAATTCATCTTGGCATAATATTTCCATGCGCTGATCTCGGCCCCCGGCGAGCGTCCGGCGTGAGCCGGATGGTGCTTTGTTTCCGGGTGAGATGGAGGTGGTGAGGCTCACTGCTTGTTTGGGGGCCGGAAACACGGTGCCGGAAGCACCGAGGGGCTGACGCCACCCCGCTCGCCGCTGCCGTGCTTTACGAGGTGGCTACTATTGAGTTGGCATCAAAGCCTTGACGCTGATCGAGGCTTCACCCACGATAGCATTTCAATTGATGCGAGATGCGTGACGAGGGCGGGCATGACGATTCGGACCAGCTGCGCGGCGTGCGGCGTCAAGCTGAAGGTGGAGGACCACCTCGCTGGCAGGACGGTCCGTTGTCCGGGTTGCCAGCAGCCGATCGAGATCCCGCGAGCTGAGGCCCACGAAGAGATCCTCGACCCGTTCGCTGAGGATGCCGAGGCAATGGTGTCGCCCCCGACACCGCCACCACTCACCCAGTCGCCGGTCACAAAGAGAAAGCCCGCGACACCGAAGCGCAAGGTTGATCCCGCTGTCGACCTGGCGACATCGGCTCCACCGCTCCCTGAGAAGCCGGTATCGCCGGATAAGCCGCCCCCGGAGGACGATGTTGAACCACCGGTCGTAGATAGATTCGACCCCAACGAGTTTCCGAACTTGTCGGAAGAGGAGCTGCATGGTGAGGTGATTTCGCCCCCTCGGCGGAAAAAGAAGCAGCCAGAGAAGAAGCCGGCGGTGAGCGAACTTGCCGACTCGGTGGCTCACACGCCTCGTCGATCGAAGCCACCCGTCAGCGCCTCTGTCTCGAACACCGGTTGGCGCTGGCACCTGCATTGGCTTCTGGTGGTCGCTCTGCTTCCACTCGTTCTCTCGCCAGTCCTCGGTTCCAAAGAGAGCCTGGAAGACCGGCTGAGTCAGACGATCGAAAAACATCCGGAGGTCAATCCGGAGATGCTGGACTCGGGAAACTCTTTGAATGATCTCGCGAGGCAGCTGCCCGGTCAGCGGATTGAGGGGGCCTGGTTGGCTGCGGATACCCATTGGCACTGGGGCATGGCACTGGCCAGTAGTGGAGTGTTTCTCTCGCTGTTGCTATGGATGTGGCCCGATGGCAAGCCACGTGGTCGCTTGCTGGTCTCAGCAGGACTTGCGACGGGAACGGTGGGGATCTTGCTGCTTCTGGGGGTGCAGTGGGTTGCCCTGCACACGGATGGGGTGTTTCTGCGAGGACGTGGCGTCGCCGTCATACTCTTCTACATCGTGAAGTTCATCGGGTTTTCCTATCGCTGTGCGATGGATAGCAGCAGTGGATTCGTCCTGAGTTTTATCGGGTACACTCTAGGAGTGGGGTTGTGCGAAGAGTTGTGCAAAGCCATTCCGGTTGTGATTTATCTGCACTCCGATCCCAGTAAGTTGAGATTGCGCACAGCCTGCCTGATTGGTCTGGCGAGCGGCGTGGGCTTTGGAGTCTCGGAAGGAATCACCTACGCCGTCGACTACTACAATGGCATCACGGACTTCTGGATTTACCTGATTCGCTTCGCGTCCTGTGTCAGCCTGCATGCGATTTGGGCGGGCGGGGTCGCGGTCCTCATGTCCACCAACGCGGATCACCTCGACTTCTCCTGGGGAGATGCCCTCGGCTTTGTTGCCTTTTATCTTTCGCCCGCGATGATCTTGCATGGCTTGTACAACACCCTGCTCACTCATCAGTACGACTATGGCGCCATTGTCTGTGCCGTGGCGAGTTTTGTCTGGTTGCAGTGGTTGCTGTGGCGTCATGCGTCTGAGGCCTGATCTCTTACACCTTCCTGCGTTGTTCTCCCATGTCACTGCCACACGCTGAAATCGCTGCCCGTCTCGACTTTGTGCTGAGCATCTATCCGGAGGCGGCACGTCTGGTTCTTGAGTATTACGGCTCGTCCACGCTGTCCGTGGAGTGGAAGGCTGACCACACTCCGGTGACGCTGGCGGATCGCGGAGCCGAAGAACTTCTGCGAAAACATCTGGCTGAGAAATTCCCCCAGGACGCAATCCTGGGAGAAGAGTTCGGTGAGACACCCGGCACGTCGGGCTTTCGCTGGATCCTCGACCCGGTGGATGGCACGAAATCGTTCGTCGCCGAGACACCGCTGTTTGGCATGTTGATCGGATTGCAGTACCAGGGCGAATGTGTGGCGGGAGTGGCGGGTTTCCCGGCTCTGAACGAAGTCGTGTATGCCAGCCGGGGGCAGGGCACCTGGCGCCGAATTGCGGAAGCCCCGCCCATCCGCTGCCATGTTCGCCAGACCTCCAAACTTGCAGACGCACTGTTCTGTTTTACCTCCGCGGGCGGCTGGGACACGACTGGCCATTGGGAGGCATTCACCCGCCTGACCAGGGCCACGCGGCTCTCGCGCGGGTGGGGCGACTGCTACGGGCATGTCCTCGTCGCCACTGGCCGGGCCGATGTGATGGTCGATCCCGCCCTCGCTATCTGGGACGCAGCTGCGCTGATTCCGATCGTGACCGAAGCGGGGGGGCACTTCATCGACTGGACCGGCGAGCAGACGGTCGATGGGGGCAACGGGATCTCGGTGATCCCCGAACTCAAATCGGAGATCCTGCGAGTCCTGCACGACCAGAGTGCCCAATACGAATCGAAACAAGGCCTCGACTAAAGCCTTCACGGAGCCAGCTCATGTCCAAAGGCCGCCCGATGGTTCGCCAGCCCGCCTCCAAGCTGCCGAATATGCAGAAGAAGCATCTGCAACAGCTGCAGCAGAAATCTCAGCTCCAGCAGGCCCAGCGACGAGGTAAGTAGCTGTCAGTGAATCAGTTATGGAATCCCTCGGCGCCATTCACTGAAAGCCGCTCTCTCGCCTTGGAAGAACCGGGACGTAGCGGTCCCGATCCGCAGCAAGACGTTGACCCCCTCGCCGGGCCGACCTATACTCGCCCGCTTGAGGTCGCCTGAGCCCCTGTGTACACATGAAGTTGTGTTGAATCACGGGCGACATTCTGCTGCGGTCGCTGGGCGATCGATTGCGGCATCTGACAGAACTTGAAGAGACTCTCTTCCGATTATGAGCACTCAACTTCCACACCACTCTCAACCTGAGCAGACTGAACTGGCTCACTGGTTCACCGATCTCCAGCGGAAGATTGAGCCTCACACGAACAAGATTGTGCTGGGGGTGATTCTGGCCACGATCGGTATCGTCGGCTATCAGGTCATCAACCGGTCGGCCGCTGCGAAGAAGTCCGAAGCCTGGAGTAAGTACGCCACCTGCACCTCGGCGGACGCCTTCAAGGAACTCGCCGACGACAATGCGGGAACCGAGATTGAAGCCTGGGCACGGCTGGAAGCTGCCCGTGAATTCATCCAGACAGGCGTGCGTCTGTCGATGACGAATCGCAAGTCGAGTGATGACAATCT
>CANJZR010000520.1 GCA_947479075.1 Planctomycetaceae bacterium | reverse complement strand
TTCACGAGCAACACGTCTTCTTCGTGAATCACCTTCGGCAGGAAGATGCTGGCCAGTACCGGCGTAACCGTCAGTGAGCAGATCAGCGACCCGATCAGGATGAACACCACGGTCAGGGCCATCGGCCGGAACATCTTGCCTTCGACGCCTTCGAGGGTCAGGATCGGGATATACACGATCATGATGATCAGCTGGCCATAGACAGTCGGTGTGCGCACCTCGATCGCGGCATCCCGTATGATCCGTAACCGCTCACTGGTGCTCACAGCGCCCGCATGTCCCAGTCGTTTCACCGCGTTCTCGATGACGACCACCGAGCTGTCGACCACGACGCCGAAGTCGATGGCACCCAGGCTCAGCAGTGACCCGGCGATCCCGGCACTCCACATTCCGCAAAAGCCAAAGAGCATTGAGAGCGGAATAGCCGTCGCGCAAATCAACCCCGCGCGCAGATTCCCCAGAAAGATAAACAGCAGCAGAATGACCAGCGTCGCCCCTTCGAGCAGGTTGTTCTTCACCGTGGCGATCACGCGGTCGACCAGTTCGGTCCGGTCGTACGCAGTGACGACGGAAATGTTTTCTGGCAGCTTGGCTTTTACCTTGGCGAATTCATCGCCCATGCGGTGCGTCACGTCGTAGCTGTTCTGGCCCATGAGCATGAAGCAGAGGCCGAGTACGACTTCGCCTTGAACCAGTTGATCCGGGTTCTTGGCATCCCGCATGGTCGCTGTCACCGCGCCACGTCGAATGGCGTGGCCGATGGTGACCTCCGCCACATCCTTCAGCAGCAATGGAATTCCGTTCTTGGCAGTCAGCACGATGTTCTCGATCTGGTCGATCGATACCGTACGCCCCAGCCCATGGACGAGGACCATATCGCCAGCTCGATCGATACTGCCCCCCCCGACGTTCGCGTTGTTGTCACGAACAGCCTGGATCACCTGATCGAACGACAGATCGTGTGTCAGCAGACGAGTGGGGTCGATGCGGACCTGGTACTGTTTCTCCAGACCACCCCAGGAGTTCACTTCCGCCGTGCCTGGAACCGCGCGCATCTGCGGTTTCACTGTCCAGTCATGCAGGGTCCGCAATGCGGTGAGGTCTTTATTCTTGTCAATCAGATAGTAGTGAAAGACTTCGCCCAGACCGGTTGAAACAGGCCCCATTTCGGGCTGCGAAACACCGGGAGGCATCTGCACAGAACCCAGCCGCTCGTAGATCAGCTGGCGGGCGAAATAGACATCGGTACCATCGCGAAAGGTCACGACAACCTGCGACAGGCCAAACAGAGAGATCGACCGGATCTCCACCAGCCCGGGCAGACCACTCATCGCCATTTCGAGCGGGAAGGTGATCTGACGTTCGATCTCCTCCGGCACGAGCGATTCCGCCCGGGCATTAATCTGGACCTGGACAGGTGTCGTATCTGGAAAGGCATCCACACTCAGCGAGTTCATCGCGAGTAAGCCAAGGCCAATTACAACGCAGCTCGCTAGTAGAACGTAAACCCGGTGGAGCAGCGACCAGGAAATGAGCTTTTCGAGCATTCGATCTCAATCAGGGTGATTCAAAGAGCGGATTGAACCAGCTGAAATTCAGCTTTGACCACATGACTCCCTTCAGTGGCGACGATTACTCCAGCATCCAAGCCAGAGAGGATTTCGGTCATGTCTCGGTCGACCACACCGGTTTTCACCGGGACTCGACGAAAAGACTGACCATCACGCACGAAGACCATGTAGGTTCGGCCATCGAATTGCACTGCTTCGTTCGGCACAACAGTGGAGAGCATGCTCGTCCGGACAGTGATCTGTCCGGTCCCGAACGTGTGCGCCCGCAAGAGGCGTTGTTCGCAGTGTGTTGCGCCAGCGGGTTGGAGTTCCGGGTTGTCGACTTCGGCTCGAACCTGCAGTGTGCGGGTATTCTCATCGACTTCGGTGCTGATCCAATCGACCTTCCCCATCACTTCACCGGGGATACCGTCGGCGGTGAAAGAGATCGTCTGGCCCAGCCGGACGAGGTTCACATCTTCCTTGCGAACCTCCAGAGTTACCCACATCCGTCGGATGTCGGCGACTTCGAAGTGAGATTCGGTCGGCGATACAGTTTCACCCAGCGTGATCTCGCGGCCAATGACAACCCCATCGAATGGAGCAAACAGTGGCAGCAGGTTCGTGGTGGTGGTCTGTGGCTCCAGGGTCGCGACGATCGAATCGGGCAGGCCGAGGAACTGCAGCTTCTTGGCCAGCTGGACATCGTCCAGCCCTTTGATTTCTTCCTGCGAGATGAACAAACCGAGGTTGACGAGGGACTGAATGGCATCTTGAACGCGAATGCGTGCCACTCGTTCTTCCGACTTGGCTTCGTGGATCATCTTTTCGGGGATGACACCCTCGGCAGCTTCCATGCGCTCCACGGTGCGGGCCTTCAGGTCCCGAGTCACGATCGCCTGCAACAACTCCGACTTCATGCGGCCCACTTCGAGCGCTTCCACGATGGCCAGCACGTCGCCTTTGCGGATTGGCTGGCCAGCCTGTTTCTCCACACGCCACACGGTTCCCGGCACACGCGTGGAGAGCTGAGCCACGAGATTCTTGTTGTAGGACACAATTCCGTGGGCCGTCAGCTTCTCATCTACGCCGCGTTGCGTCACCGAATGCAACTCGATCCCGGCGTTTTTCAACCCCTGCTCGTCCAGTTCGATCTTGGCGACTTCTTGAGAAGTGGCCTTGGTGTCAGCGACTGCGGGGGTCTGTACAGGTTGTTTGCTGGGAGCGGCAGGTTCTTCACTCACCGGTTTCGCAGCAGGCACTGCAACGGCCGTGAACCACTCCGAAGGAATCGACCAATGCGTCGCATGGCCAAGTTTCAGGATGCCGACCAGTCCGGCGACAATCAACAGGTAGAGAATACGCCCGCGAACCCGAGCCCCAACGCTCATAGTTTGAGCAGGTGTGTTTGTTTTTTCATCGCTGTGATCAGGAGTGGCGGTCAAATTGGACATGGAGAACCTTTTCACAAATCACTTGCCACATGGTGCTTTTGATCACATCTCTGTGATTATTTCACTGCGCTTTCGAGGAAAGCTTCTGACCATGTGATATTGGAAAACGCATTTCTCGCGCCAATTCAAGGCAACCAACTGCGAGATCGTCATGAGGATCCACATCCGTTGCGAGCATGCACATCACATTGAGTCATCGCCAAGGAACAACCAGTCATCAGGAAATGGACATGAGAGAGGGGGCTGGACACGCAATGCAGCCGAATAATTCACCAGCCTGCCCGGCCAGTTGTTGAAGCCTCTAGGTATCTTTATACTTAAGTCGATCCTCGTTCCGTCACAGGCCTCCCGAATTGTGACTCTTTGAGGCCTCGATTCACCGGGACTGGCAGATGCGTTCGAACCCACACCGTTCGGACGCATTTCAGACCGGCAATCAGGCCGCTCAGAAGTCAGCTTTTCTCGCTTAATTCGGAAACCTTCGCGACTGCATACGGGGTACTCGACAAGTCCTCCGC
>CANJZR010000519.1 GCA_947479075.1 Planctomycetaceae bacterium | reverse complement strand
GTCTGGGCCGGTCCGAATGGGGGGCCGCCGACTCGATCAGCGTTCGGCGTCAACTTGTATCGTCAGTGGCGGGATTTCACCGACGGCACCAGCCACACGTTGCTCATGTCTGAGGTCAAGAACTACCAGCCCTACATCCGGGACTGTGGTTCTCTGGCGAATATCAATACGCCGGACAATGTGCCCCCACCCAACGCCGATCCTGCCACGGTCGCCCCCGAATATGCTGGCTCCGGTTGCAGCTACTTTGACAACGGACACTCCCAGTGGGCGGAACTGACGGTCCATCACAACGGATTCACCACCGCCTGGCCTCCGAACAAGAAGACTCCCGGCGGGCCCGGACTCTCGATCCCCGATGTCGACCTCAACAGCCAGCGAGAACGAATTGGTGGACCGACTTATGCGGCGGTCACCTCCCGCAGCCATCACGTGGGCGGAGTGAATTCCTTGTTCGGCGATGGAGCTGTCCGGTTCATCTCGTCTTCCATCGATGGAAACATCTGGCGGGCGATTGGCACAGTGAGTGGTGGTGAAGTCGCTGATGCCCCATTCTGAGAGGGAGTGGCCACGATGCTTCGCAGTATGATCCGAGTAAGTCTGGTCGTTGTCTGCCTGTTCGGTTGCGTCCCGGCGATTCCCGAAACGGACTTCGACTCGTCTCTGGCCCGAGAGGTACTCGACTCCGCATTGACAGCCTGGAAAGACGGAAAAGCCAAATCGCTGTCCAAACGCACTCCCCCCATCCGGTTCGTCGACGAAGACTGGCGAGCGGGCTATCGCTTAGCGAAGTTCGAAGTCATGCATCCAAGCGACCCGATCCAGCCCCGCAAGGGCACGCATATCCAACTCACCCTGATCGCCCCAAACGGTAAAAGGATCGACCGCCCCGCCGAATACCAGATCACCCTCAGCCCAAATATCGCCGTCCTGCGCAGCGACCCGTAAAGCCACGATGGAGATCGGTTGCGGAGATAGCGTGACCGTGAGTTCTTGCTGGTGCTGGTCCATCAACGGGCGGACAACGCAGGCGACTTCGACGATACCGCAACAGGATCTAATCGACTTGAAAAGATTCGACGATTCACATTACTACCCCACTTCAACGTGACGACGAAGCGGGGCACGATATCCGTTCTTAAAACGGCGAAGTAAAAGCGGTATTGGGCTCACGTGTATGCAGGGAGAACCAGATGTCTGGATTGATCGTGTCAGAGACGAAGTGTGCCGCACCGTCTGCTGACAGAACCTGAACTCCCTTCGGGTGTAAGCTTCGCGCGGTCGCCTGAATGTTTGCCTCGGGATCCGTGCTGAAGGTTTGATCTCGACACGGCATGTGAAAGGAAGGGAAATTGTCGCGACCGATTGCGGCAATCATGGGAGCACATCCGTAAACGTCATCTGAGGCCACAGTCTGATTGTTGGGGCCAGCTGCGTCCTCCCGGGGGGTGATCAATCCGTGTCGCATGGTGAGACTGGCCCCCGCATAGCCCAGTGCCCACGCACCTCGGGGATCAAGCGGATGGATGCCAGCGCGTATCTCATCCAGAATTACGAAATTTGATGTTCCACCGATGATGTCCTTGAACCCGAACGATTTATTAAAACCACCGGCACCATCCCCCCACGTGACTGAGTTCTTCGTCAGCAATTCAGTGCTGTCGACGAGAAAGCCATTCTCGCAATCAGGCTCAAGCGTCATGACGCAAGCCCGACCCGGCCCAAAATTCATCGCATAGTTGCCCCGTGCATATTTGTTGGAATTGCCGCCCCGTTGCAGGTCTCGCACGTAAAGATCATTGTTGAACGGATCGTCAGGGCACTTCAGAGTTGGTAAGGCGGTGACCCGAACCGCTTCGTTTCTGGAATGTGCGATCGGCAGATTCGAATCGAATGCGTTCCACAATGTTCCCTGATCCAGATTCGGCAACAGCAAGATCAGCCAGTTCGCGTGCATGCGGTCCGGGTCAGCAGCCGAGGCATTCCCCAGAGCCTCGCGATCTACAAACCCAATTGGCAGCGTGCCTCTTCCTTGTGGCTCGCCTGGCGGTCCGGCCCAAATCGCAGCGGGTGGTAACACGTTGTGCTGCTCGTGATACCCATGCAAGGCCAGACCTAACTGACGAAGATTATTCAGACACTGCGATCGCCGTGCAGCTGCTCGTGACGACTGCACGGCGGGCAACAGGATCGCCAGTAAAAGTGCGATAATCCCGAGTACGACCAGCACTTCGACCAATGAGAACCCGCGATGCCGAGTAGGTTGGGCGGAAGCATTGGGGAGTAAGGTGTCAATCGCCTCCCCATGAGCGTCAGCACCATCACACGTAATCACTCGATGTCCCATGATGTTGGTCCGAAACAGGCGTGAATGAATTGCCACAAGGAACCATGCCACTGTCCGGTGGCGATCGAGATGTGGCTCGGGTTTCGCCTATCGTTTCTTTGTGAAGTACAGGAGGGCTGCCAGGACGCCGAGGACATCGATCCCGACGATCGACATGGTCCACAAATCCCACTTTTCCTGTTTTTGCTTCGTTTGTCGAAGGGCGTCATTGATGGTGGCGAAGTGTAGCTCGATTTTCTGTTCTGTTTCGGTCGTGGAATCCTGCAGGCCATTCAGCAACTCGGGAAAGTAATCGCGGGCCATCCACATCAGTGACATCGAGATCTTGTCTTCGACGGTGGCATTCCTTTTCAGCTGTGGAGTGAACTTCGCAAGTGTTTTGAGGGATCGCTGTTGAAACTCTTTCCAAGTCTCCTGGTCGGCCTTGCGTGCCTGGAGATCCTTGAACTCGGAATAAGTCTGTTCCAAGGTAGACAACACCTGTCCTTGCGTGACCAGGGATGCGGAAATCCGGGGGATCGAGAGAACAACCAGGAGTAAGCAGACCCCAGCCCAGACAATGCGGGATTTGATCAGGACGATGAGCGCGGCGACCATCCACTCAAGGGCTGAGACAAACATCCCAGTGACGGAGGAGAATGCAGCTGCGATCCCTCCTGCGACACGCGAACCCTGTCCTATGTTGATGGAACGCGAATGAGAAGTTGGCTGAGCGGGCTGGCTTGATCGTTGGCGGCTGATGCATTCGGCGAAGAGGTGACGCATCTCTGCATTGGGTGCAGAGCGAGAGTCCGGCGTTTCCTGAACAGGTGGAGGGCCTGCCGCCGGAACTGCTGCGCGAACACTTTGAGGAAACTCAATACCAGTGATCTGTTCGGCCGTGATCCATTCCGTGTTCTGGAACAATCGAACCATGGTCTTGGGCTGGACTTGCCCGCTCTGTACAGCCTTGATGAATTGTTCGGTGGTGAGCGGCCCCACGGCTCCGGTTGTCGCCATGAACACCCACTGGCCACTCTCTTGGGACGGCTGCTTGGGAGCGGGCACCACTCCCGGCTTTACGGCACCTTTCACGATGGGTTTTGACGGGCTGCTGGCAGTCGATTGATTTGGAGGAGGGGGATTTCGGATGACCTCGGAGATGCTTTGCCACGCCCCTTGGCCAGTCCGGAGTTGGTC
>CANJZR010000518.1 GCA_947479075.1 Planctomycetaceae bacterium | reverse complement strand
GGTTCAATGAATCAAGCGAACTCCGCTGGGTCTCCGCATCGATACCACCAGGGTTGTTCAAGTACAGCACCGGCTCACCCGCACTGCGGAACGGCACCCCGCCGTACATCGTGGGCAGGAACCCGCTGCCATAGTTACTGGCCCCGGCACTGGTCCCCTTGGCACTGGTCAGTACGACAAACCCCGGCAGGTCAGCCGACTCACTTCCCAGTCCATAGAGCGACCATGACCCGAAACTGGGACGCCCGAACTGCTGGGTCCCGGTATTCATCATGATCTGGCCGGGAGCGTGGTTCACCGCTTCGGTGTGCATCGTCCGGATCAGGCAGAGATCGTCCGCGATCTTGGCGGTGTGAGGCAGAACTTCGCTAAGCTCCATGCCGCATTGGCCATGCTTGGCGAACTTGAACTTCGGTCCGAGCAGAGCGGAGTTTGGGTTAATAAACGCCGCGCGGTATCCCTTGAGGAGTTCTGCCGGGGGCAGCTGTCCATCCCGTTTGGCCAGCTCTGGTTTGTAGTCGAACAGTTCCAGATGGCTGGGGGCACCGGCCTGAAAGATATAGATGACGCGTTTGGCCTTGGCTGGGAAATGCGGCTGACGGGGGGCCAGCGGATTCGTGCTCTCAGCGGCCATCGCCCGCGACAGGTCGTTCGTCAGGAGCGACCCGGCAGCGATTGCACCCAATCCGACACCACAGTCGCGGAGGAACCAGCGTCGTGACACAGCTTGAGCGTGGGCGGCCTGGAGTTGTTGCAGGTTCATGGGAAAGCTCCGACAAGAGCGTGGTAAGGGGCGGGAGAGTCGTCGGTCGCACTGCCTGGAGTGGCGTCAGTTCTTCGTGATCGTCTCGTCGAGGTTCAGCAGCACGCGGGCCACCAGTGTCCACGCAGCTGCGTCTTGTGGAGTCGTTCCCGGAGGCAGATCTGGCAGTTTCGCCGGATCGCCCGTTGTGATCTCACGCACATTGAGCCAGCCATCGGCAACACGCTGACGACGCGATTTCAGCAGGGCCAGGACCTCGTCCCGTTCCGCGGGAGTCGGTTTTCGCGAGGTGCAGAGCAGGTACGCATGTTCGGCCCGCGAAGCATCATCGGCCCCCGCTTCCTTCAGGACTCGCAGGGCCAGCGCCCGAGCTGCCTCAACAAAGATGATCTCGTTGAGACCTGTCAAAGCGGCCAGCGGCGTGTTCGACCGAATTCGACGGGCACAGGAGAAGTCCCCGTTCGGAGCATCGAAGTTCGACATCACCGGATCGGGCATCGACCGCTTGCGGAAGCCGTACACCGTGCGGCGATAGCGTTCGGGGCCGGTGGGCGGGGTCCAGTATGTGGGATAAACGTAGTTGAAATCGAGAACGTTCTGCGGCACCGGCGGGATCACAGAGGGGCCTCCCATTTTGTAGGAGATCAGCCCGGAAGTCGTCAGCGCGATATCACGCACCACCTCCGCTTCGGCTCGAAAACGCGGACCACGAGCGAGCAGGTGATTGTTCGGGTCACGTTCCAGCAACTCCCTGCGGGACTGCGAGGATTGCTGATAGGTCGCACTCGACACGATAGTTTGAATGACGTGCTTGCGACTCCATTGATGTTCCATGAAGTCGACCGCCAGCCAGTCGAGCAACTCGCGATACTCCGGGACGGGGGCCCGCGTGCCGAAGTCCTCGGCGGTTTCGACGAGTCCAACGCCGAAGATCGACTGCCACAGCTGGTTCACCTCGACACGAGCGGTCAGCGGCGATCGCTTGTCAGCCAGCCACATCGCGAAACCGAGGCGATTGTTGGGGGCGTTCTCCGGGAAGGCGTGGAACGCAGCAGGCACATGGGGCGGAACGACCTGCAAGGGCTGGTCCCAGTTCCCCCGGCTCAGGAGGTGCGTGTCGCGATGGTTCGATGGCTCACGTTCGACCATGTGCAGGACGGTCGTCTCCGCCTCAGGTTGTGTTTTAACCAGAGCGTCGATCTCGTCATTGAGACCCTTCAGATCGGCCACAGAATTTCGCCAGGCGGTGAAGATCGCCTGTTGCTGTTCGGCAGTCCGCTGGTCCGCTGGGACAGCGATCGCCAGCACAGCGGCATGATCAACGGGTGGGGCGGCGGGCGTGGGTTGCGTGGTCGTACTGAAGCGGGCACAGCCGAGCATGTCGCTGTTCCGCCAGGCGACTTTCATCTGCGTGCCTTCGGGGAAGTCGAGTGGCTTTTCGAACTGGACGACCGCCACGCCCGCCTGATTGCGGCGACCCTTTCCGCGGTCGGCCTTCCAGGTGTTTTCGTCACTGCCATCGATCAGGTAGGTGACGGGCCCGGACGACCTCTTGCCGTCCTCTGATTTGGTGTCGGGCTCCGAGAAGTCTGCGGTCGCGTTGACCAGTTTCTGCTTCTCCCAGTCCTTGCTGTCGGGCTTCTTCACGAAGACCTCCAGTTCCTGCAGGATCCACGTTCCCTGGCGCGTACGGCCGGGGCCGTTCTGTGGAAAGTCTCGGTGCGGCAGGGCTTCGAGTTGCAGTCCGGTGACACCCTTCAGTGGAGGAGTTGCGATGAAGAACACATCCGCACTGGTGTGCCCCTGCATCAGGAGGCGTTTGTCGGTGTCCTGAGTCGGGTGAGTCAATCCGCTGATACTCCCCATCTCGATCGCGTCGAGTGGGGTCCACGGAATGCGTTTGGCGGTCAGATCGGCCTCCCATGCCGCCAGTTCCGTCGCCCACTGCGGGTGAGCTGCTTTGACTCGTTCTTCGACCGCGGCAATCTTCTGTTTGATCTCCTCGATCTGCTTCAGCTGTTCCGGCGTGTAGACCCATGACATCGCCTCGTACGAGTTATTCAGGTAGCTGAACATCCCGTAGTACTCATCGTGGGTGAGGGGGTCGAACTTATGGGTGTGGCACTGGGCACACTGCGTCGAGAGTCCGAGCACCGTCTTGCCGATGCAATCCATGCGGTCGAACATTTCGACCATGCGGAACTGCTCGGCGACGATGGCCCCTTCCTCGTTAATCATGCTGTTCCGCAGGAAGCCCGTCGCGATGAGTTGCGACTGGGTCGCGTTCGGAAGCAGATCGCCCGCCAGCTGTTCGATCAGGAACTGGTCGTACGGCATGTCCTTGTTGATGGCATCGATGACCCAGTCCCGCCATGCCCACTGCTCACGCTTCAGGTCTTTCTCGTAGCCGTTCGTGTCGGAATACCGGGCCAGGTCGAGCCAGTTGCGGGCCCATTTCTCGCCGTAGCGTTCGCTGGCCATCAGCTTTTTCACCGTGGCGTCGAACCCGTCCTTTTCAAAGTCGGCCAGTTCTTGAGGAGACGGCGGCAACCCGATCAGGTCGAGATACAACCGACGACAGAGTGTGTGATTGCTGGCGCGCGGGGACGGCGTCAGGCTCTCCCGCTTCAACCGGTCGAGGACGAACGCATCAATCGGGTTCGTCACGCCAACTTGTGGGAGCGGAGCTTTGACCGGTGCCGTGAAGGCCCAGTGAGTCTCGAACTTCGCTCCTTCGGCGATCCATTGTTTCAAAGTCGCCAGGTGAGCTGC
>CANJZR010000517.1 GCA_947479075.1 Planctomycetaceae bacterium | reverse complement strand
TCCAACGGACGTTATCACGTCATGGTCACGAACAGTGGTGGGGGTTACAGCCTTTGGAATGGAATGGCGGTCACACGCTGGCGAGAGGATGCGACCTGCGACAACACGGGCTCGTTCTGCTATCTGCGTGATGTCACAACGGGCGAGGTCTGGTCGACGGCTTACCACCCTACAATCGTTCCCAGCAAGCAGTATCAATCGATTTTCTCTCAGGCCCGCGCCGAGTTTCGTCGCCGGGATCATGACATCAAGCTGCATACGGAGATTGCCGTCTCCCCCGAGGACGACATTGAGATCCGGCGAGTCACGCTGACCAACCGCTCGCGTGTCACCCGCGTGATTGAGCTGACCAGCTACGCGGAGGTGGTCCTGGCGGCCCGAGCTGCGGATGCCACGCACCCGGCGTTCTCAAATCTGTTTGTGCAGACGGAACTGGTGCCGACACGTCAGGCCATTCTCTGCTCACGACGGCCGCGATCTCATCTGGAGAAACCGCCCTGGATGTTGCACCTCGTGGCCGTACGGAAGGAGACCTCGGACGAGCCGTCCTACGAGACCGATCGTCTGAAGTTCATCGGACGCCGACGAAGCACACAAAATCCCGAGGTCATGCAGCGGTCTGGACGGCTTTCTAACACAGCTGGGGCTGTACTCGATCCAATCGTTGCCATTCGACAGCGACTGGTACTTGCTCCCGATGAGAAGGTCTCGGTCGACTTTGTCACGGGAATGGCAGCGACGCGGGAGGACGCACTCCAGCTGGTCGATCGCTACCGCGATCATCATCTGGCAGATCGAGCCCTCGACATGGCCTGGACTCATGGGCAGGTGGTGTCACGCCAGATCAACGCCAGCGACGCGGACGCCTTGCTGTATGGCAAACTTGCCAGCTCAATTCTGTATATGAATGCCGCTCAGCGTGCTCCGGCCAGTCTGCTGGCCCGGAACCAGCGCGGACAATCCGGGCTGTGGGGACACGGGATCTCTGGGGATCTGCCTATCGTCTTGTTGCGGATCGGTCGCGTCGAACAACTCCATCTGGCGCAGCAACTGGTGCAGGCACACGCGTATTGGAGACTGAAGGGTCTGGCTGTCGACCTGGTGGTCTGGAACGATGGGGACGGGGGCTATCGCCAGGAGCTGCAGGATCTGATCGTTGGGCTGTGCCATTCAACAGCTGAGGGAGCCAGTCTGGATCGTCCCGGTGGAATCTTCATTCGGCGCGCGGATCAATTCTCCGACGAGGACCGCGTTCTGCTGCAGACCGTTGCGCGCGTGATTATTGTCGATACTGCGGGTTCACTCGAGGAACAGTTGGATCGACGAATCCGTTCGGATCTTAAGATACCCGAGTTGATCCCCACGGCTCTCGCCCGACCGGAACCCAACACGCGGCCTCAAGGTCGGACGTTCGGGGAGAATCTCCTGTTCTTCAATGGACTCGGTGGATTCACTCCCGATGGCCGAGAATATTTGATTCGGCTGCTACCCGGTCAGTCATGCCCTGCCCCGTGGGTCAATGTGCTGGCCAATCCTCAGTTTGGCACAGTCATCTCCGAGACCGGAAGTGCTTACACCTGGAGCGAGAATGCTCATGAGTTCCGGGTCACTCCCTGGGCGAACGACCCGATTACGGATCCCAGCGGTGAGGCGTTCTACCTTCGCGACGAAGAGAGCGGCCAGTTCTGGTCACCGATGCCTCAACCTGTTCGATCCACGACGCCCTACATCTGTCGACACGGATTCGGCTACACCGTCTACGAACACACGGAGTCCGGAATCACGACCGAGGTCTGGGTATTTGTCGCAATCGAATCGCCAGTGAAGTTCGTACGGATCAGGATTCGCAACCATTCAGGACGGACGAGGCAACTCTCGATCACGGGCTACGTGGAATGGGTACTCGGCGAAATGCGATCACAAAGCCTGATGCATGTCGTAACCGAGGTTGACCCCCAGAGCGGTGCACTCCTGGCCCGCAATCCATTCAGTATCGAGTTCTCGCAACGGGTGGCGTTCTTCAACGTGTCCGAGATTGAACGGTCGGTTACGGGTGATCGCACCGAGTTCCTGGGGCGGAATGGCAGCACATCCAAGCCAGCTGCGATGACCCGGCGGCGACTCTCCAATAAGGTCGGAGCGGGACTGGATCCCTGTGGAGCCATTCAGACGGAGTTCGAACTGGTCGACGGGCGGCAGAAAGAGATTCTCTTTACGCTCGGTGCCGGACGAGATGTCGGCCATGTCCGGCAGATTGTCGAGCAGGTTCAACGACCGCAGGCTGCGCAGCAGCAACTGGATGAAGTCTGGGAGTTCTGGAAGAGAACGCTGGGGGCGGTCTCGGTACAGACTCCCGATCCGGCTCTCAATCTGCTGGCAAATGGCTGGCTGCTCTACCAGACGCTCGCCTGTCGCTTCTGGGCCCGTAGCGGCTTTTACCAGTCAGGTGGGGCATTCGGGTTTCGAGATCAGCTGCAGGATGTGTCGGCCCTTTTGCATACCCGACCCGACATCATGCGCAGCCATCTTCTGCTGTGTGCGTCACGGCAGTTTGCAGAAGGGGATGTACAGCATTGGTGGCACCCACCCGTGGGGCGTGGCGTGCGAACGCACTTTTCGGATGACTTTCTGTGGCTTCCGTATGTGACGTGCCGGTATGTGGAGGGCACTGGGGACACGGGAGTATTCGATGAGGAGGTTCCCTTCCTCGAAGGACGGCTCGTGCGGCCCGACGAAGAGAGCTATTACGACCTGCCGCTGCATTCCGGGCAGTCCGGAACGCTCTATGAGCACTGTGTACGGGCGATTACTCGAGGGCTGACGCAGGGCGCGCATGGACTGCCGCTCATCGGTGGAGGCGACTGGAACGACGGGATGAATCTTGTCGGCGAACAGGGACTGGGAGAAAGTGTCTGGCTGGCGTTCTTTCTCTACGAGATATTGCAGCGGTTCGGCGCTCTGGCTCGATCACGGGGCGATGATCCCTTCGCGGAGAAGTGTGAAGCCGATGCCGCTGAGTTGAAGCTGAACATCGAGCAGTATGCCTGGGATGGTGAGTGGTATCGTCGGGCTTATTTCGACAATGGCGACCCGCTGGGTGCGGCGGTCAACTCCGAATGCCAGATTGATTCGCTGCCTCAAAGCTGGTCGGTGCTCTCAGGGGCCGGAAACACGAAACGATCCCAGCAGGCAATGCAGTCGGTGGACGAGCGACTGGTTCGCCGTGCCGAGGGCCTGATTCAGCTGTTTGATCCGCCATTCGACAAATCTTCAGACGATCCTGGATACATCAAGGGTTACCTGCCGGGAGTTCGCGAGAATGGGGGGCAATACACCCATGCCGCCGTCTGGACTGTGATGGCCTTTGCCAAGCTGGGCGACGCCGAACGGGCGTGGGAGCTGTTCTCGCTTATCAATCCGGTGCATCACAGCTCCACACCCAGCCAGATCGCGACATACAAGGTCGAACCATATGTCGTCGCAGCCGATGTTTATGCCGTCTCGCCGCACACGGGCCGTGGTGGGTGGACCTGGTACACCGGAT
>CANJZR010000516.1 GCA_947479075.1 Planctomycetaceae bacterium | reverse complement strand
TGCAGGAATGTGTGTCGTCCATCTCATCGGGCCGGTAGACGCGACCGATCGAGACGATCCGCACCGGCGGCTGGGTCTTCTGCATCACGCGAATCTGCACGGTCGAGGTCTGGCTGCGCATCAGCAGCGGGCCGCCGAAGGTTCGCTCGGCGGTGGCGAGGTAGAAGTTGTCACGCGGATCACGAGCCGGGTGATCGAGCGGAATATTGAGAGCTTCGAAGTTGTGGAACTCGTCTTCGATTTCCGGCCCATCGACCGCATCGAAACCGAGCCGCACCATGATCGACTTGAACTCTTCGATCGTCTGCGAGATCGGATGACGATGCCCCATGCGGAACGGCGTTCCAGGCAGCGTCACATCGAGACCATCGACCACTTTGGTCGGCTGGGCGAGTTCAGCCTGCCGTGCCTCCAGCGCAGCTGTCACGCGGTCTTTGACTTCGTTGAAGCGTTTCCCCAGTGCGGGGCGTTCTGAGACCTCGACCTGTCCGAGCAGGCTTTGCAGGTCCTTGAGCCGACCCTGCTTCTTCCCCAGGAACTGGATCCGCACCGCCTCGATCCCAGTCGCATCAGTCGCAGCTGCGATCTCACGGAGAGCGTCGGATTCGTAGAGGGCAAGCTGAGCGAGAGCGTCCATGGGAAGGCCGGAGGGGGAGGAGGGCCTAGGGGGAAGGGCCTAGAGCCTAGGGATCAGAGAGGCACGCGGAAACAGGCTCGTAAGTATCAAGGATCGAGGGGCAAGTGCCAAGGGTGGAAATACAGTCCGTGCGAAGTTCAACGGCATGCCGATATACACAATGACAAACGCCCGGAGTGTTTACTCCGGGCGTTTGTGAATTCAGTTGTGTTCTGACGGACTAAACCGCAGCAGCGACCTGCAGCTTCGATCCGAGAGCGGTCTTGACGAGTGCACAGACTTCGTCGAAGACCTCGGGGCTGTGGATGGCCATTTCGCTGAGGACCTTGCGGTTCAGCGTGATGTTGGCCAGTTCCAGACCGTGGATGAACAGTGAGTAGCGAATACCACGCATCCGGCAGGCAGCCGTCAGACGGGTAATCCACAGCTGACGGAAGTCACGCTTACGCACGCGACGGTCACGGAACGCGTAGCAGCGGTTACGACGGACCAGTTCCTGGACCGATCGCCACAGCTTGCTGCGACCACCTCGCATACCGCGGGCTTCTTTGAAGATCCGCTTCTTCTTCCTGCGAGTTGCTTTTCCGTAAGAAATACGCATGACTGACGACCTTCCGACACTGATCGAGGAGCGCTAACGCTCGTGAGTAATTTGTGAGCACCATCCGAAGATGGTTTGAGAACCAGCTCGCAAAAGCTACCTAGTTCGATGGACGCAGAGCTTCGACGATGTAGGCCGCATTGAAGCCCGTACGGACTCCGTCCTGGCGCAGGCGGCGCTTACGATTACCGCTCTTCTTGCCCATCAGGTGGCCACGATTGGCATTGCGGTGCTTGACCTTACCCGTGGCGGTTACCTTGAACCGCTTGGCAAGACCCTTGTGTGTTTTTCCAGGCATCGGCATGGCTGTGTTCCAATACAGACTCGGCCCCCGGTCCTCGGGGAAGCGGAATACTGTAGTCGAAGACTCTCCCGCTTGCCACCGAACCTGAGAGAATTTCAGGTAGTGGTTGCGAATGCCGGATTTTCCACGAAAACTCAGATTCAGACAGGGTTTACGAAGAGAAAAACTCAGAGCACAAGCCCTTGGGACGCGCCGCAAGTCCTGAAATCCGGTCTCACTCTTTCTTGGCGGAACGAAGCCGGTAACTCGCCTCTTTCATCGAATCCACCATCGCCCGGACAGTCGGCCAGCGGTCGCGTGGATTCTGCTCCAGCCCCCGCATAATCGTGTCGCAGACCTGATCATCGAGCTTGGGAGCATACTTTCGGATGTCACGCGGGGGCGAATTGATGTGCTGCAGCACACTTTCGAGTGTATCTCCTGAATCCCACGGGAGATTTCGGGTGAACATCTCAAAACAGGTCACCGCATAGGAGAATATGTCGATCCGTTCGTCGGTCGCCTGCCGCTTGATCAGTTCCGGTGCCATGTAGTTGGCGGTGCCCGTGCGGTTCCCTGGTCTCCGATATGGCTCGGTATTGGGGACCACCAGCCCGAAGTCGATCAGTTTGACCACGTCGTCGGTGTCCACGATGACGTTTCGCGGGCAAAGATCACGGTGAATGTAATTCGCCTTGTGCACCACATCGAGAGCATTCCCCAACTGGATACAGTAAGAGAGGCAGTTCTTCTTCATCCGCGGGGACTGAGTATCGACGAGGTAGCTCATGCTCACCCCCTCGACGAACTCCATGACAAGGAACTCTTCGTCCTCGGTGGTTATGCCATACTCAAGAGTCTTGGCGATGTTCGGATGCCGCAGGCTCAGGGAGATTTCTCCTTCGTGCGGCCGCTTGAGTCCGAGACTCTGGAACCGCTTATCGAGCCGGGCTAGCCGCGGCTTGTCGAGGACCTTCAGGGCGACCGGCCTGTTCCCGATCGTGTCGGTGGCCCGCCAGACTTTCGACATGCTTCCCTGACCAACGCGCCCATGCAGTTCAAAACGTCGACGGATATCGACTTTCTCGATTTTCGGCTGTCGTGAAAAGAGCCGCTTGAGGAAGTCCATGGGGGGATCGTTGAGGGTTGAGGGTTGAGGGTTGAGGGTTGAGGGTTGAGGGTTGAGGGTTGAGGGTTTCGATAACCGGACTATGTTTCGTTGGGGCGATTCAGGCTTTCTCGCAGGCGACTGAGCATTTTGGATATTCGCTCCCCCAAAGAGTTCAAACTGCGACAATCATCCAAACTCACGTAACTTCGACGGCGAGCGATTTCCAGCTGCGAGATACACTCCATCAAAGAACCGTAAGCGATGCCGATGGATCGTTGGAACTCTTTATGAAAGCCACGTCCGCTCCCTTCGGCAATGTTCGATGAAATCGAAACTGAAGCTCTCCGCAACTGGCTCGTCAGACCATACAGCTCATGTGGTGGGAATTGATCCGTGATCTTGTAAACAGACTCGGCAAACTCAATCGACATTTGCCAAACCTCAAGTTGCTGAAAGCTGAACATCCCAGGGTTTTCCTCTTTCGTTCAACCCTCAACCCTCAACCTTCAACGATCTCCCATCTACTTCATCGTGCAATAGTCGATCAGCCGGGCGATCTCTGCTCGCAGCTCAGTACGCGGCACGATCATGTCGACGAAGCCATGCTCCAGCAGGAACTCGCTGGTCTGGAACCCTTCGGGCAGGTTCTGCTTCACGGTCGCTTTCACCACGCGTGGCCCGGCAAAGCCGATCATCGCCTTCGGCTCCGCGATCGTAATGTCGCCCAGTGAGGCGAAACTCGCAGCCACACCACCCATTGTCGGGTTGGTCAGCACCGAGATAAACAGCCCGCCTGCATCGTGGTAGCGTCCCAGAGCTGCGGAAACCTTGCCCATCTGCATCAGTGAGAAAATGCCCTCATGCATACGAGCGCCGCCGCCGGATCCGCTCACGATGACCAGCGGCAGCTTCAG
>CANJZR010000515.1 GCA_947479075.1 Planctomycetaceae bacterium | reverse complement strand
CAGTCAGAGCCTGCTTCAAAAGGCGTTCCTGTAGTTCCGTGGAAGCGAGGTTCAGCCAGCCGAGCTTGGCCGTTTCGATGTATGGACGCGGCTCCAGCGGACACAGGCGCATCGCCTTCAGGTACGCCACCTGAGCGCGATGCAATTCTTTGCGGCTTTCCCCCATGACCTCGGGGATGTCGAGCCAGTCGTTGAGTGCCTGTCGATCCTCGTACTGCGACGCGATGGCCGCCTGTCGAATGTCATCGAGCTTCAGATCATGTTTCACGTCATGTTGCAGATTAAACAACCGCACATGAGCCCGGGCCGCCCGGACCTGGATGAACGGATCGCGGGGATTCGCTTTCGCGGCGAGAAGAATCGCAGCGACTTCGGCACGGACGGCATCGGGTGATGCGTTCTCCTGCCCATTGATGCGGGCCAGACGTTTGAACTCAAGGTAATGCGGCTCGGCAGCCAGTTCCGGCCACTTGACCTGTACGCCCCAACTCGTCCCCACCACAGCCAGGCTGAGCATGGCCACCCAGCCCCACCGCGCAGAGGGCAGGTCGGTCGATTCCGTCAGCGGGGAATGCTCCAACGCAAATCGACTCAATGCGTACGCAATGGCAGCTGTCAGTACGACGATCACCATGCAGCTGGGGACATACCAGATGAAGTCGGTACACGAATGCAGCAGATTAATCAGCAGTACCGCAATCGCAACGGAGAGCGGGGCTTTGATGTCGGTGTTGCCAGCGTGCCAGAGACCTCGCAAGCACCAGTACCCGACCAGTCCGATGAGCAAGACCGTGATGGCCAGTCCGGTGATTCCAGTCTCCATCGCGACTTGCAGATAGCCATTCTCCGCGTGCGAGTATTCAGTCCCTTCAACCGGAAAATCATGATAGGACTTATACACATACCGATGAGTCCCCAGTCCGGTCCCCACCAGAGGGAAGTCACGGCAGACCTTCACGTCTGTGGCCCAGATCTTCCGGCGAGCGCTCTCCCGATCGACCTGCTGAGAATTGCCCGACGTGATTGCCTCGATGTCCTTGGTCAGCTTGCGCTCCAGCCGGTCACCGAACAACATCAGTGCCAGCACGCCCGCCACGGAGACTCCCACCAGCCAGAGCGAGATCCGAGAGTCGACGAGTCGCTGTCGCCAGAACAACAGGCAGGTCACGACGAAGCCGACACCCGCCACCAGGACCCCACCTCGCGACTGCGACAGAACGATCGCCACCGACGTAATCCCCAGCATCATGGCTGGGGTCCATTCCAGGACGAAGGCTCGCCATCCCTTGGGGGCGGGATAGTTGATGTCGCGGGCATGCCTGAGCCTCTGAATCGACCGCGAGGCAGTCACATACCACCAGAATTGAAACGGCAGGCTCATGGCCAGAAAGTCGGCGAAGTGATTCGCGTTCGTAAATGCCGCCTTCGCTGCGGCCCGGGGAGTTGTGTCCGGATGGTCAAAGAACCAGTAGAACATCCCGTTGCCCACCAGATACTGAGTCAGCCCGAATAATGCGGTCACACAGCCTGAGACGGCGACATATCGCATCATGCGGTGCACATCTCTGGCGGTCTCCAACCGCTGCGTGGCGATGAAGAAGACCAGCATGACGGAGATCAGCGTGACCAGATCACTCCAGGTCTGCCAGGGAGCAAAGCTCAGCGTGGACCAGTACCCCAGCCCGAGCGAGGTCTCGGGATCGAGTCCCCATTGAGGGAGCAGCTTGTCAATGTGCGGTGAGAGCGTGTCTTTGACGGTTTCAGATAGCGAAACGGTCTGCAGCGCAACTAACACAATGGCGAGCAGAAACAGCGGTTCTGCTCCAGAGAATCGCCACCGGGGACGATCCTGCCTCAATTGATGAATCGACCACCAGAAGCAAGTCCACCCCGCAAGCAGCACGACCGCCAGATGCCCCAACGCCTGGCGCCCGCCCCAGATAAACGGCAGCAGTACGACCAGCCCCAGAAACCCGAAATCGACAAGACGCAAGGGCCACGGTTCGACATCAACCGAGACACGATTCCCCCAGCCGTCCAATTGTGGAGTGTTCTGCTTGGAGGATATTGAGGACATGAGTTCGGAATCTCCAGAGTTCTCGTCGGACAAATGGCTCTGTGCGACGGATCTCAGTCAGGCTGCTTTTTTCACAACAGTGGATTCGTCGAATCCGTCGTATTCACTTTCTCCATCGGGTTCTGGTGGAAGACCTTCGTCATGGCCATAACCGTAAACCGCTCTCGCCCCATAGCCATATCCGTAGCCGTAACCGTATCCATAGCCGTACTCGTCGCCTGCCCGATGCTGAACTTGGTTCACCACGATTCCCATCAATGGGCAACCAAGTGCCGTCATCGCTTCGACCGCTCGAATGACCATCCGACGATGATTGGTATCGGGGCGAACTGCCAGAATCGCGCCATCGACCAGCCGACCGATGATTTGTACGTCAGCCACCAGCAGCGATGGCGGCGCATCGATCAGGATCTGGTCGAAGTGAGTGTCTGCCCAGGCGATGAGTTCCGCCATGCGTTCACTCGATAACAGTTCCACGGGGTTCAGCGGTTTAGGACCAGCCCCGAGAATCGTCAGGTTGGGCTGGTCGCAAGTGGCCACGACTCGCTCAGCAATCTCTTCCACAGGCGGACCCTCTTTGAGGATCGTGGACAGCCCCTCCCGTCCCGCCAGTTCAAACATCCTCGTCAGGCCCGGCCGACGCATGTCCCCATCGATCAGCAGCGTTCGCTTGCCCGATTGAGCAAACGCGACCGCCAGGCTGGCGACAATGGTCGTCTTGCCATCTCCGGGCTCAGTACTGGTGATGGTGACGCGGCGGGTTTCTTCGGTCGAGAATTCGATGGCGGTTCGCAGTGTCCGGAATGACTCCGATTCAATCGCATTCGGTCGAGCAAAGGGATACAGGGCGTCCAGTCCCTGCCCGGGGAGTTCGACGAGTTTGCGAACCATGGCCAGCACAGGCGCTCCAAGTTCTCGTCGCAGGTCATCAGGCGAGCGGAAACGGTCATCGATCAGATCGAGGATGTAGATGACGCAGAACGAGATGGAAATCCCCATCACCACACAGGCGAAGATGGTCATCCCCAGTCTGGGCGAGACTGGTGTCATATTGACCTCGGGTTCAACAGTCACCTTGGCCCGGATGGAATTCGACTGCCCAAGCCGGGCCGACTTCATGCGATCCGCCAGGACCGCCAGATAGTCTCGCAGTCGCACGACTTCCTGTCCCTTGGCCTCAACGCTCGCAAACAACCCGCTCTTCTCACTGGCCTGGGCGCTCTCGCGGTCGAGCGTTTCACGCATCCGCTGAGCAGTGCTCAACGAGATCACGGAATCGCGCCGGACACGTGCCAGTAGCATCGCTCCGATGTCCTGGGCGTTCAGCATTTCGTCGACGGTTTGAGGACGCTCCTGCAGCTGTTTCCTGCGGACAACGATCTCGTTGCGGATGCGGATGATTTCCGGATGACGTTCCCCAAGAAACGCCAGCTTCTCGTCGAGTTGCGATTCGAGTTTTGACAGTTCTTCCTGCAGCTTGT
>CANJZR010000514.1 GCA_947479075.1 Planctomycetaceae bacterium | reverse complement strand
GTGAATGCGATTTACCGGATGGCCCGCATTGTCCGGGAACTGGAAGAATATGCCGAGTTCGTACGAACACAGACTCCCCCTCATCGGCTGTGCGGTCCATCGACGCTGAGTGTGGGACGCATCACCGGTGGCCAAAGTGTGAATGTGGTGCCCGATCGCTGCGAGATCGAAATCGACCGCCGCTGCACTCCCGGCGAAGATTCGCTGCAGGTTATGCCCCAGCTGGAAGCGTGGCTCAGGCCGCGAGTCGATTTTGACTTCGAGATGCAACCCCCGTGGATCGTCAGCCGGGCTCTCAGTGATGAGCACAATGGCCCATTGGCCGAGGAGTTGTTGTCGAGTGTGGCTGAGGTGGCTGGTCCGCATGAGAAGATCGGCGTCCCCTACGGAACACATGCTTCAACGATCTCTGCTCATGGAGTGCCGTCTGTCGTCTTCGGCCCCGGTTCGATTTTGCAGGCCCACACGAAAGACGAGTGGTTGCCGATCGATGAACTCGAACTGTCGGCGGAGATCTACTACCGATTCTGTCTGCGGTAGGCTGGGGCAGTGCTCTCGCTGGACTTCCCTCTTTTCCGAAAGTCACTCAATCGACAGAATACCGGCTTGCGGCTCGCAGGAGGCGGTCGCCCGTGTCTGGAGAGATGAGGGATGGCAAATTCAATGACGAGAGCCAGCCGGTTGCGTCTGATGTTGGTCTTGCTGATCACGCTGGTCGGCTGTGACCAGGCGAGCAAGCATTACGCCGTCAATCACTGGAAAGGCCAGCCGCGCCAAAGCTTTTTCAATGACGTTTTTCGGATCGAGTATGCGGAAAACGAAGGGGCGTTCCTGAGCATGTTCGGGACTCTGTCGCCCGCGGTGCGATATGCCATCCTTGTCGTTGGCAACGGGATCGGAATGACGATCCTCGCTGTCCTGCTGTTGGGTGTCGCGAAGATTGATCGGTGGAGTTATGTGGCCTGGGCTCTGGTTTTTGTCGGGGGCATCGGAAATCTGATCGACCGTATCCGGATTCAGGCGGTGATCGACTTTCTGAATCTGGGGGTTTCTCCCGGTCTGCGGACAGGGATTTTCAACGTGGCGGATATCGCGATCAGCGCGGGGTTTCTGATGCTCGTTCCGCAGATCTTCATGCCACCCAAGTCGGATAAAGACATCGAGACCAGTTCAGACAGCCCCCCTGCGGTCTCGCCGGGTACTTCCTCGTGATTCGCTGGCTCGCCATTGTTCTGGGCTGGTGCGGATTAGTGTCCGTGGCGGAGTCGCAGGACCGGGTCATGATTCTTCCCGATGGGGCTGTCGACCCCGTTGTCGTGGTTGGCTTGGTAGAGGACTTTACGGGTGAGGAGTTGCTCGTCAAACGTATGGGGCAGACAGTGCCCGACCGTTACCCGGCCAGCAATGTGCAGATGGTTCAGACCTGGCGATCTCCCATCCACGAACAAGGTCTGAAAGAGTTCGAAGCTGGTGAGAACGCCCAGGCGGAATTGTCGCTGCAGAAGGCCCTGCAGGATGAGCCCCGTGACTGGATGAAGCGGGAGATTCTGGCCCAGCTGATCCGCTGTGCGATTCGACGGGGAGACTGGAGCCTGGCTGGCTCGTTATTCCTGAAAATTACGCGGGAAGATCCCACGACACAGTTTTGGAATGTGGCTCCGTTGCAATGGGCTCCGCAGTCGATGGGTGACAGTCAGAAGACACTGGCACGCACCTGGATCAAAGAGGCCGACTCGCCAACCCGCCTTCTGGCTGCCAGCTGGCTGCTGCTCGATCCGGTGTATGGGGAGACCGCTCAGAAGCAGATGGACGATCTGGCGCGGGATGCCAACCGCATCATTGCCCCACTGGCCCGATCTCAGCAGTGGCGGATGAGGCTGGGGCAGGAAATCAGTGAGCTGGAGATTCAGAAATGGCAGCGGGATGTTCGTCGATTGCCGCGGTCCTTGCGGGCGGGACCGCAGTATCTGGTCGCGAGAGGCCAGCTTCAACGTAACGAACAGCGGGCTGCTGTCGCAGAATTGCTGTGGTTATCGACAGCCTACACGGACCACGAGGAACTGACCGCCCGGGCTCTGGTGGAGGCCGCATCCGTGCTGGAAAAGTCGGGGCAGACCAGCGATGCGATGACACTCTACACATTGATTATTGAGAAATATGCTTGGTCTCCCTGGTTCAGCGAGGCCCACGCGGCGCGATCGGTCTTGTCCTCTCCCGCCGATTCGGGAGAGAATACGAAACGCTGATCGGTTCCGCCCTTTCGGCCGTACTTTTCAACTGACGCCAAGGAGGGCGGCATGTTTGCAGTTCCGGTACATCCCCAGCGTCCGAATCCGGGACGGCGTCCACTGCTCCGAACGGTCATCTGGTGCGTGGGCATCCTCCTGATCTTCAGCCGGGTGGCTCAGGCCGCCGAGGGTCGGATCTTTAACAAGGGCCAGCTCGACATCCGTGAGCTGTTGCGGGCGGGCGGAGTCATTGGGTATGTGACGATCGGCCTCAGCGTGGCCATGGTCGCCCTGATCGTCGAGCACCTGCTCACGATTCGTCGTAAGACTCTGATCCCCGATGAGTTTGCAGGTCAGTGCCAGAAGCTCGTGGCCAGTGGACAGCTGGCCCAGGCGGAGACTCTCTGTCGTGACCAGTCGAGTCTGCTGTCGTATGTCATCGGAGTCGGGTTACAGGATGCCGATCTGGGGACCGATTCGATGGTCAAAGCGATGGAAGATGCCATCGCGGAGCAGGCTGCCCGGCTCACTCGCAAAATTGAATACTTGTCACTGATCGGCGTCATCGGTCCCATGCTTGGACTGATGGGGACCGTGTGGGGCATGATCCAGGCCTTCGCGGAGTTTGCCGAGAAAGTGGCCCCGCGGACGTCTGACTTTGCCCCGTCGATTTCCGAAGCTCTCGTAACCACCATGTTCGGACTGATGGTCGCTGTCCCGGCCCAGGTGGCGTACGCGATGTTCCGCAACCGCATTGACTCCTACATCGCGGAAACAGCGGTGATGTCCGAAACAATCATCGCTCCGCTGAAGCGGCGATTGATCCAGCGCAGGTCAGAGACTCGCCCCGTTCCCACAACGTTACCCGCTCCACCACTTCCACCCGCGCCACCCGCCGATGGGGGACGCCGCTCGTGAGGGCCCCTTCGACCATATCCCGGCGTGCGATGCGGATGGATATGACACCACTGATCGACATGGTGTTCAATCTGGTGGTGTTTTTTCTGGTGGCGTCGCACTTTTCGAATGAGTCGGAAACGCCGGTGGAACTCCCCCGAGCTGCGACTTCGAAGGCCGATGCCGAGGACCCGCGTCGTCTGGTGATCACCATCAACGATCAGGAGCAGTTGTTCGTGAAGGATCAGGCGATCGATCTGCCCGAGTTGACCGATCTGGTGCGAAAAGAACTCGACCGCAATGGCCCGGAGTTCATCGTCCAGATTCGCTCCGATCGTCGAGTCCCTTACCGGACAGTGGAGCCCCTGTTGCTGACCTGTTCGCAGATCGGCGTGAAGAAGTTCGGGTTCAAGACTGCTGCGGAGTAGAGGCAGGATTGTC
>CANJZR010000513.1 GCA_947479075.1 Planctomycetaceae bacterium | reverse complement strand
GTCCAGATTCAAGAGCACATTCGCCGTCAGGGAATAGGCCGCCAGTTGCACGGGATCGATATCGGTCGGGCTCGGGCTCACGCCAAAGGCCAGGTACTGTTTGGCCGATTCAGGCGCTGCATGGAACCGAGCCATGTCGGCGTCCGCACCCGCAACCAGGACTGCCAGCTCTTCATCGTTCGGCAAGCGACCTGTTACCAGGCGGAAACCGTACCGCACCCGATCGGCTGGTGTGGAACCTCCCTCGCGGATCATGCGTTCGCCGACCTTGCGGGCCGCCTCCACATACGTGATCTCATTGAGCAACGCGAGAGCCTGCAGCGGGGTATTGGTTCGAGAGCGTTTGACAGTACAGACCTCCCGAGCTGGTGAATCAAAGAGCATCATTGACGGCGGTGGTGCCGTTCGCTTCCAGATCGTGTAGAGGCTGCGGCGGTAGAGTCCTTCTCCCGAATCGGCCTTATACCCGCGCAGGTCGCCATATCTGCTGGTCTCGTCCCAGACTCCCTCCGGCATGTAGGGCCTCACGCTGGGGCCACCCACCGTCGGTACAAGCAACCCCGCGATCGCGAGCGCCTGATCACGGGCACTCTCTGCGGAAAGGCGGAACCGAGGCCCACGGCTCAGCAGCCGGTTCTCGGGATCTTCCGGTGTGCCGACTTTGGCACTCTGGCGGTAGGTCGCACTCATGACGATCAGCTTCTGCAGGGCCTTCATGTCCCACGCCTGTGCGGGCTGACCCGCGACAGACGGCAGGACACTCGGCTCCATGAACTCAGCTGCCAGCCAGTCGAGCAGTTCCAGATGGCTCGGCCACTCCGATTGTGAACCGAGATTCTCCGTGGTGCGGACCAGCCCGCTGCCAAAGAACCGCTCCCAAGCCCGGTTCACCCAGACACGGGCCGTCAGCGGATGCTGGCGCGACACGAGCCATTGAGCAAATCCCAGTCGATTCACCGGGGCATCCACGGGAAGTGGTGGCAACGACGCCGGTACGCCGCGCGTGACTTTCTCGCCAGGCTGGTCGTACTGACCGCGATTCAGCGCAAATGCATCCCGCGGAGTGGCAAGTTCCCGCATGACCATGACGCTGGGAATGACCGCTTCATAGTCGGTGACGGCTTTTCTGGCTGAGGCGACAGCCTTGTCGGCCTGCTGTATCTCCAGGTCGGCATGCTCTCGGAAATATGTTTCGATGGCCTGAAGTTGATCGGGCGCACGCTGGCTCTTCTCGGTCAGGATGGCTTGTCGCAAGGAGTCGGGGACAGACGTGCCCTTGATCGTCAGCTTCTCACCCAGCCAGTTGGACGTGGAGACGCGGAATCGACCAATGTTGTGTTCGCCGATGGCGTCGTGCCTGAGGACCACGGTGATCGTGGCTCCATCCGGGGCTGCGATCGGGGCGGCAAAACCGAAGATCGCCTTGCGCGGCTCTTTCTTCGTTAACCCGTCAATGGCCCATCCCTTGGTGTTCTTGCCCTGACGCTGAGCTTTCCCGTCGACAATTGCCTGGACGGGCCAGCCCTGCTGATCGTAATCCGACTCGGCTCGTGAGATCTCGGCTTTAATGGGGCTCGCCAGCGAGGGGGCCGAAATAAAGGCATCAATGTCGGAAAGTACAAAGTTGCCACTGGAGTACCGCCCCAGACTCATATTCGGCAGCGACGGATCGGGCAGTGCCTCCAAGAGCAATCCGGTGAATACACCCGGTTGGATCGCAGCCTCAACCGTGTACACATCGTTCGGCGGATTGGTGCCACTGGCCAGCCACGACTGGTCGGACTGCCTGGTCAGAGTCGCGCCGCCAGCGCTCTGAACGGAGGTCGGTTCCAGAACCCGCCAGGGATTGGGATTTTCGGTCAGCTGTTTCGCAAATTCGATCTCCCACGCTGCCTGCCGGGTGGGTAGCGTGTTCTTCAACTCGGCGAGGCGTGCCTCGGCAGTGGCCACAACGGCCTTCCGCTGGGCGAGAATCTCGTCATGGGCGGGTGTGGGGAGCTTCAATGTCGGTCGCGAGTTGCCCCCTTCGACATCAAGGACTCCCGACTCATCCACCGAATTGAAGAATGCGAACAGCTGGTAGAACTCCTTCTGCGTGATCGGGTCATACTTGTGATCGTGGCAACGACAGCAATTGAGAGTCAGTGCCATCCAAGTCAGGCCAGTGGTTTCCACGCGATCGATCACCGTCTCGGCAAACCATTCTTCCGCGATGCGTCCGCCTTCTCCATTCAAGCGGGTATTGCGGTTAAATCCGCTCGCAATGATCTGGTCCTGGGTCGCATCGGGCAACATGTCGCCAGCCAGCTGTTCGATCGTGAACTGATTAAACGGGAGATTGCGGTTAAAAGCGTTGATGACCCAGTTCCGCCATTCAAACATCTGGCGCGAGGAATCGACCTGGAAGCCATTACTGTCGGCATACCGCGCGAAGTCGAGCCATTGCTGGGCCATGCGCTCCCCGTAGTGTGGAGAGGACAGCAAGCGGTCAACAACATGCTCATAGGACTGAGGCGACGTATCGGCCAGATAGGCATCGATCTCGGCCAGAGTCGGAGGGAGTCCAGTCAAATCGAGGGTCACGCGGCGGATGAGCGTCTCGCGCGGTGCCTCAGGGCTGGGGACAAGGCCGTTCTGTTGGAGTTTCGCCCGCACAAATTGATCGATCGGATTGTCAACGCCTTCGATGGTGGGCACAGCGGGACGTTCGACTGGCAGAAAGGCCCAGTGCCCCTGGTACTCAGCTCCCTCAGAAATCCAATGTTTGATCGTCGCCAGCTGCTCAGGCTTGAGGACCTTGCCGGTCTTCGGCGGAGGCATCTGCAGTTCGGGATCGGTCGAGGTGATCCTCTTCCAGACCTCGCTGGCGTCAACCTGTCCGGGAACGAGCGCGGGACCAGAGTCGCCTCCTTTGGCAGCCTCAGCTGCAAGGTCAAGTCGCAGGCCCCCCTCGCGATGTGACTGGTCTGGACCATGGCACTGAAAGCAGTGGTCTGACAGGATCGGACGGATCTGTCGATTGAATTCGACACGGGGCTCTGCCGCAGAGGCCAATACGCCGCTGGCCAGCACCAACAGACAGGCGCTTGTCGACCTTGCAGCGCGGAATATCCAAGCCATGGGGTCACCTTCTCGGACAATGACGCGGGATCTCGATCACTCAATTCTACGGGATCACCCCGAGGGTGACCATTCGTGGCTCGCGATTGAACAGGAGCTTGGTCCGCAAGGACGCCAAGAGAGGACTCCCTCGCAAGATTCACACCCCTCCGTGAAACGAATACGATGTCGGCTCACACAATCTCTGGAGCAAACCGAAGTGCGAAATACCCTGAAGACTTGGCAGCTGGTCGGTGCCTGTTCATTGGCACTGGGACTCGTAGGGTGGGGCCTTGCTCATGGGGACGATCCGGCGTCCGCCAAAACGCCCTACAACACGGAAGGTTCGACACTCCCGTTTACGCTTCCAGAGGACGCAGTAAAGGGCATGACGTTGCCGCCCGGATTTCGGGCTCAGGTGTTCGCAGCTGAACCCGAAGTGCAGCAGCCCATCGGGATCGCGTTTG
>CANJZR010000512.1 GCA_947479075.1 Planctomycetaceae bacterium | reverse complement strand
GTGGAGGCCAGCCACTCCTCCGGCTTCCAGGCTCTGGAGGCCCCGGAGACATGCAGATCGCGTTGCACCGCGGGGAGTTCTTCCGGCAGCAATCGCCTCGCCACTCCGCCCAGCAGGTGAACCAGCGGCTCGAAGACCCTGACAATCAGGCTCGCTTCCCTGAGATCGGCGAGCCGGGCGACATCGTACCGGTCGGGATCAACCGCGGACTCCGCACTCCGATCCAAGGCCGTCCGCACGACCAGAACCAGCACGGCGACAGCTGACCCGATCAGGCCGGACGCGATCCAGAAGAGAGTCTGAGAATTCAACATCGGGTCGTCCGGGGACTGGCTTTCGCCTTACCTTATACCACAGCCCGTGGAATGACAGCCAAGCTGGTCTGAGAGACCGTAGCGACAGCCCACAATCATCACACCGGCGAATGGGCGAGAACCCGCCCTGTACAACGACCTCGTGAGCATCCCACCGCGGGGCATTCTCAGTGGTTATTGGACTGCTTGATCACGCCACCCTCCGCGGAGGACAGAGCGTGGACGACGACGAAGGCGCGGGGGTCGATCGACCGGATCAGGGTCTTGATGCGGCCGATTTCCAGGCGGGTCACCACACAGTACAGGATGTTCTGCTCGGCGCCGCTCTTGCCGCCGTAACCACGGTAGACAGTGACCCCCCGGCCCAGCGTCTCGGTAATGCTGGTACGGATCGCGGCGTTCTGCTCGGAAATGATGGTAATCGCGGTCAGTTCATCGACTCCGTAGATCACGAAGTCGAGCGTCTTGGCCGCAGCCACGTAGGTGAGTATCGAGTAGAGGGCCTGCTCCACACTCAGCACAGTCATTGCCAGCACGAACAGGACGATGTTGAACCCCAGAATCAAGTCCCCCACTTTGAACAGGTGGCTGTGCTTGCTGAGGATCAGAGCGGCGATTTCGGTGCCGTCGAGGACAGCTCCTCCCCGGACGGCCAGACCGATCCCGGCCCCAATGAAGAAACCACCAAACACAGCTGTCAGTGTCAGGTCAGGAGTCACATCGGGAAATTGAACGACCGCGAGGACGAGCGAGAGAAACGCAATCGCCAGTACGCTGCGAATGGCGAAGGCCCGTCCAATCTGACGGTACCCCAGAGCAATGAACGGGAGATTGATCAACGGCAGCCAAACCGACAGCGGGATCCCGGTCACCTTCGAAAGCAACATCGAGACCCCGGTCACGCCGCCATCGATGAAGTTACTGGAGAGCAGGAATCCATCGATTCCCATGGCTGCGGAAAAGATGCCCAACAAAATCTGGACGATGTTCATCAGTTCGTGAGAGATCTTCTGTGGCTGGGCCGGAACGTTCATCCTGCTTCCTTTAACGGACTCGGGACCGATGTGCTTACTCGGTGACTGAGTCTTCTCCTTCTTCGACGACGATTGGCTTCTTGGGGAACATACCGCCGTGACGAACGGTTTCCCCCATGCGGGCCTTGTCCGAAATATCTTTGCGGCACCAGGCACCGTCCCAGCGGATGCATTTGACCGCTTCGTAGGCTTTCCGCTTGGCGTCCGCGACATCGTCACCGAGGGCAGTCACGCCCAGCACGCGACCACCGTTGGTCACAACGTCATTGCCCAAACGATCGGTTCCCGCGTGGAAGACCTTCACATCCGGGAGCTTGGCAGCGGCATCGAGACCGCGGATTACCTTGCCATTGGTGTACTTATAGGGGTATCCCTCTGCTGCCATGACGACGCTGACTGCGGTTCGTGAATCCCATTCGATTTCCTCGAACTCTTTCAATCGCCCCTGAGCAGCTGCATAAAGGATTTCAAACAGGTCGGACTTGAGTCGCATCAGGACCGGCTGGGTTTCGGGGTCCCCCATGCGGACGTTGTATTCGAGGACCTTCGGGCCCGCAGAGGTCAGCATGATTCCCGCGTAGAGTATTCCGCTGAACTCGCAGCCCTGCTTCTTCATCGTGTGAACGGTGGGGATCAGGATCTTTTCGATCACGGTCGCCATCAGGTCCTGAGTCGCGAACGAGGCGGGGGTATAGGCCCCCATGCCGCCCGTGTTTGGCCCCTCGTCGTTGTCGTAAGCTCGCTTGTGGTCCTGAGCGGGTTCGAGCGGAATGATCGTGCGACCATCGACGATGGCGAGGATACTGACCTCTTCCCCGACGAGACATTCTTCGATCAGGATGCGGTCGCCCGCAGCGCCGAACTCACGTTTGCGCATCATCAGCTTGATGGCGGAACGGGCCTCTTCGCGGTTGGCGCAGATCACCACCCCCTTGCCCGCAGCCAATCCGTCGGCTTTGACGACATAGGGGGAGTCTTCGCGCTCTTCGAGGAACTGGTATGCCTGATCGAGGTCGGTAAACGCCCAGGCTTCGGCAGTCGGGACGTTCGCCTTCCGCAGGATGTCCTTGCAGAAAATCTTGCTGCCTTCCAACTGGGCCGCAGCCTTGGTCGGGCCAAAGACCGTCAGGCCCGCAGCCTTGAAGGCATCGACCACGCCCTCCACGAGTGGAGCTTCCGGGCCAACGACAGTGAGGTCGACCTTCTCGGCCTTCGCGAGCTTCACCAGGCCGGGGATATCGGTGCTGGCAACTGCCACATTGCGGACATCCTCAGCGGTTCCCGCATTGCCGGGCGCGCAGAGCACTTCGGTCACTTTAGGGGATTGCTTGAGTTTCCAGGCGAGAGCGTGCTCTCGTCCACCTTGGCCAATGACCAGCACCTTCATCGAGCGGAATTCCTGAATCAGAAAGAGCGATGCCGAACGGAAATCGCCCGACTGCCGTATGGTAACGGGAGAGCGTTGCGACCGTCGAGTCGCCCGGCGAGATCGTCTGAGATCGCCGGGCAACTCAATGCTCCCGCAGAGAGAGGACGCCCCCACCCGGAGGTCGCAGCTGGCATGAAGAAGGGGTTTACCCCACAGGGACGAAAGCGATTTCAAGCGACGTTGATGCGACCCGGCGGTCCCTATTTCCCACGCGTACGACGTTCTTTCGTGAGGATTCCGAGCCGCGTCTGGATGCTTCTCAAGAGTTCTGCCTGCATCTGCCCCAAACGCATCACACCTGCGAGGTCCTGGTAGATCTGTCGCATCTCGGCAGATTCGCCTTGCTCTTCAGACTGACCTGAGCGCCATTTACCGGACATAGTCATATTCCTTGAGGTCCAACGCTTAAGTCATACGCAAACGAATCTGCTCAGTCAACAACCTAATTGGCGGGATCATAACGCTGTCGACATCGCATCGTTTTTTAGCGGCAACAAGTGTTTTCACTCATTCATATGAGTTGATGGTAGTCATGCGAGAGATCGTCTCGAAGGGTACTTGAATGGCTCATCGCGATGTGATCGGGTCGGCGGCATCGCACAGGAAGCCACCTCAGGCGTGACTCACCTTGCGGCAAAATTGGCTACTGGGGTAAAACGATCGTGTTCATGGACGTATCGTTGGGGGGGACAGGATGTTTCACCGTTTTCGCCGCTGGTTGACGCCCGATGTGGCGCTCGATCTCGGAACGACCTGGACCCGGATTGCGATTCCGGGGCGAGGTGTTGTTCT
>CANJZR010000511.1 GCA_947479075.1 Planctomycetaceae bacterium | reverse complement strand
GGTACCGGTTGTTGGTCCACGGAAGGGGCAGCGGGTGAGGTCGCGGGAACCGGAGCTTCGTCAGCGGGTTTCTCAGCGGTCTGTGTCGCAGGGACTGCTTCGCTTGGCGATGTTGCCGCAGATTCAATCGGTGAGGCTTCGACATCCTCAACCGGAAAGGCTCCGGGCTTGACCTGTTCCGCAGTCTGCACTGGCTGTGCATCGGGAAAGCTGTTCTTCAGGCTGGGATCCATTCCGATCGCCTGCACGATGTCCGCGCTGGCCTGTTGAATATCCCCGTCCGCCTTGCGCTGCTCGGCTCGTTTCAGATAAGCCTGCGCCACTTGCGAATCAAATCGCTGGGCCGCTTCATAATCGGCGATGGCCTCGTCGTATTTCCCCTGCAGGTTCAAGATGTCACCACGGATCGACGTGGCATCACGATTCGGGCCAGCTTCCAAAATCTTCTGGCAGATGGTGAGTGCTTGATCGTAATGTCCTTGCTGGAAGTGCACGGATGCCAGTCCGACCAGGGCGGGCTGGTGGTTTGGATTACGCTGGAGGGCATCCTCATAGTTCTTTGTCGCCTCGTCCCAGCGGGCGACTTTTCTCAGCAGGTTTCCGCGTTCGACCCAGTTCACGGGGTTCTTCGGCGTGGAAGCCAGGCGGCGGTTGACGGCATCGAGTTCGTAAGACCACTCGACATGATCGAGGTCTTTCCTGGCCAGTTCCGCTTTTCCCGCAGCCAGATAGGCGTCGGCTCGCAGCTGGTAATATTCCAGCGAGTTAGGCTGCAATTCGATGGCTTTGGTGAAGTCAGCAATGGCCAGTTCATGCTGGCCGGTCTGAGCGTAGGCCTGGCCTCGGTTGTTCCAGGCGTTCACATACTGGCTGTTGATTTCGATGGCACGGGTGAAGCTTTGGATGGCTTCGTCGTATTTTCTGGCGAGCGAGAGAGCGAATCCACGGTTGTTGTAGGCGTCGACATACTTGGGATCGATACGCAGCGCGGCATCAAGCTCTTGGACCGCTTTACGAAATTCCGTGGAGGCTTTGTCTGTGTCACCGGCCAGCTTGAACTGGCCGCCGAGAGAAATCCGGACCAGCCCTCGATTATTTAACGGCTGAGCAAAGTTGGCGTCGAGGGCGATGGCTTGGTTAAAGTCCTCCATAGCCGGGCCATTGTTCTCCATCAGCAGAGAGAAGTAGCCTCGGGTATTGTAGTACTGCGCATCATCCGGTTTGAGTCGGATCGCCTTATCCATGTCGCGGATGGCTTGGATGTAGAGCTTGGCGTCGGACAGGAGCGTGGCCCGTATCGTGTAGGCATCGGCCAGATCGGGGTAGGCCTGAATTGTCTGGTTGAGCAGCTGGACCGCCGCCTTGAACTCCTGCTTCTCGATGAACTCCTGAGCCCGCTGGAGACACAATTCCGGTGGCATTCCCGGTGTCGCAGCCGCGACGGTGGCCGGGACCCCAGCGTTCTGAGGAGCGGATTGCCCAATCGCTGGGGCCGTGTCGTTCTGACCGCAACCCATCGCACCCAATATGAGGATGCAGGAAATCGATTTGCGCATGTGAGTCACTCGTCCCTGAACTCGTGCGGCCTCCTGGCCAGCTCAATGGGATTTAGCAAGGCTGTCGCCTCCCCCATTTCACGCGGCTTTTACCCGTATTTCGAGCTTGGGGTCAATGCCGTTCCGGCGAGAGAGGCCTGTCCGAGCGATCGTGCGCAGCCAAATTTCCTAATTCTTCTCAGGCCAGCGCAGCTCAAAAATCTGGAAATCGCGGTCGGATGGAAACGAACTCACTCGCAGGTCGCGATCAAGGATACGGACCTGGAACGTTTGGCTCGCCAGCTGAAAGAACTGCTTTGACCAATAGCGACCGGGGTCGCCCAACCAGCAGATGCCCCCGGGGGAGAGCATCGTGGCTAGAGTCGTGAGCAGTGGTTCGTGCAGCTTAGGGTCGTAGGTGACCTCGCATCCGACGATCGCCGGGAACTGGCGCGCTGGAGGAGTTCGCCAGTCGAGAGTGAGTCCCTCGGGATCGGGAAGCTGATTACGGATCGCGTTGTAACGACAGACCTGCACAGCCACCGGGTCGTAGTCACTGAAGACGACACGGGTTCCGAGGGTCTGAGCGACCAGTCCGACCAGTCCCACGCCCGCACCAAGTTCGAGCAGCTCAGTCTCGCGGGGCCAGGGAGCCCGCTCGATGACGTGAGCCATGATCTTGGCACCGGGCCAGAGTGTGGCCCAGTACGGCATGTAGTCGTCCCGGCGATTCGCCTCGATGACTTCGGGATCATCGAGGAAAGCGTCGGGCTTCTTCGGGAGCCACAAATCGAGTGTTCGGCCTCCCACACTGACGATCTCGCTGCCCCAACCACCGGGAATGGACGGCAACGCGATTTCAGGCATGGTCATGGAGGCGAGGCTTCTTCAACGGGGCTGTCGTGAGCCCACGGATAGGGATCGGGGATCGGATTCGCCTCTGCGTCGGTCAGCTGCTTGCTGGACTCGTCGCGAGTCCAGGAGTCATCACGGGGAGGGGACGATTCCGAGGGGTGGATCTTGTCGTCCGCGGCCCCTTGAGTCCAGTCGTCGACCTCAATTTCCTCCTGCGGGAATAGATCCTCGGCCACTTCAATCGCGGGTTCGTTGCTGGTCTGGTCCTCTGTCTCCGGACTTGTGACCGAGACAAACTCGGTGCCGTGGCTGTCAGGCTCGTTGTCGGTGAGGTCGTCCGGCAGGGGCGGAGCATCTGCCGGTGGTCGAGGCTTCTTGTCATCTGCAGGTAATGGAGGAGGGGCCAGTTCCGGACCGTATACCGCTGGAGTGTTCTCCTCCGGAGTCGACATCAGGACCGCTGTCATCGCGGTTTCCGGCGAACTACCCAGAGTGACGTTGTGATACTCCAGAAGTCGCCCGCAGCGGTATTCGATGTCGGTCAGAGCCATCGAGTATTCCAGCCGGGCCTGACCGAGTTTGACGTAGGCCTGAGCGTAGATATCGCGCGCACGATTCAGCGAATCGAGGTCAAGATAGCCGCGACCTTCTTTATTGGAGTTGTAGTCCGCTTCGGCAGCTGCCATCCGATCTTCGGCGTTCTTGACCAGCATCTCGTGGTTCTTCATCGCCAGATAGGTCCGGTCGACGGCCTGGAACGCGGCAGTCATCTGATGCAGGATGTCGGCTTCCTGAGCCTCCAGGATCGCCATCGCCTTGATCAGTCTCAGCTCGTTGTTCTTCACCTGCTGATTGGCGAACCGCAGACCCAGTGGCTGGGAGTACTCGACTCCCAGATTCCAGCCTGTCTGATTGAAGCGGAGGAGGCGGTCGTACGCATTCCCCAGTGGCAGGGTTGTTCCGGGAGCACTGCGTGGACCGAGCAAGTCGTTACCGAATCCGTTGGTCTGGGCACTGGCCAGCAGGTCGAGTCGTGGGCGGTCGAGGTTCTCGGCGGCGATCAACTGGAGTTCCGCACTCTTCACAGCTGTCTTCTGTCGCCGGAGTTCCGGACGACGAGACATTGCGGTGCTGAGAGCCCCGTTCCAGTCGAGTTTCATCTCGGCGGTGACTGGGGGATCGAT
>CANJZR010000510.1 GCA_947479075.1 Planctomycetaceae bacterium | reverse complement strand
GGGCTCATGTCCTGATGGCTGACGGTGCTGTCCGATTCCTGAGCGAGAATATGGCTGGGAAGACGCTGGCTGCATTGATCACCCGGAGCGCTGGTGAAGTAGTCGGCGAGTTCTAGTACTCGCCGGGTGCCAACCCCACAAAAAGCCCACCGGTTGTAACCGGTGGGCTTTTTTGATTGACGATGTGATATCAGTTATCTTCGGTGCCACGGCTTTGCGGATGGGCGTTGGGGTGGTGATGGTCATTGTGTTCACAGAGGCCGCGCCCTTCGAGGACTCCGCGACGTGCCACACGGGGCGGCCTATGCAGGGTAAGGGGGGCAACAAGCAGGGGCCCTGAGCCTTAAGGGGCGTGGAATGTCCGTGACATTCATACTGAGGTGGACAGTTCCCCCGGGAGGGCGAAGCTCCTGCTGAGCCGCCAGGGCGAGTGGGCGTCTGTTCCCGCTCGCGGCTCGGCGGGAGCCTCGCCCTCCCACTCCTTCGATTGAAGCTCTCGATGTACAGCCTCCAGCCCGAACGCCAGAATCTGAGGCTGGTCTGGATCTGCTTTTGATATCTCCCCTGCAGTGAGTCTCTGGTATGCGTATCGCCGCGATCTGGCTGGGAATGGTTCTACTGATCTCCTCCCCGGCGAAGGCCGAGAACTGGGCGCATTGGCGGGGGCCGATCGGGAATGGGGTGGCGCTGAAAGCTCATCCACCGACGGAGTGGGGGCCGACGAAGAACATTCGCTGGAAGGTCGAGCTGCCGGGGCGGGAGAACTCTTCGCCGATCGTCTGGGGGGATCAGGTCTTCGTCACCACAGCTGAGGTCGTCGAGCCCGCCAAAGGGGAGGGAACGCTCCCCACGATGGCGTTCAAGCTGCTCTGTTTCAATCGAGCGGATGGGAAGCTGCGCTGGGAGCGGACCGCCATCGTGGCCCAGCCGCACGAGGGCTCGCACTCGACGAGCGGGTTCGCGTCGGCGTCGCCCTGCACCGATGGGGAGTTCGTGTACGCCCACTTCGGCTCGCGCGGGCTCTATTGCTACTCCTTGGCAGGCGAACTGATCTGGAAACGCGACTTCGGCCAGATGAAAGTCCTCAATAGATTTGGCGAAGGCAGCTCCCCCACGCTCGCCGGGGATAAGCTCATCGTCCCGTGGGACCACATCGGTCCGTCGGCGCTCTATGCCCTCAACAAGCGGACGGGCGAGATCCTCTGGAAGCAGGATCGTGACGAGCTGACCTGCTGGGCAACCCCGCTGGTCGTCGAGCACGCGGGCCGACAGCAGATCATCATGAACGGCCAGAAGTTCGCCCGCAGCTATGATCTCGACACCGGCGAGGAGCTGTGGCGCTGTCCCGGCCAGACGGTGCGGCCGATTGCATCGCCGGTCTTTGCAAATGGCATCATCTACGTCTGCAGCGGGTTTCAGGGGGCCTACCTGGGAGCGTTTCGCTTGGACGGGAAGGGGAACATCCAGGGGACGAATTCAGTCGTCTGGGAACGCAAGGAAGATCAGCCCGACATGGCATCGCCGCTGCTGGTGTCTGGACGGTTGTACCTGCACAAGAAGAAGACCGCGCTCCTCTCCTGCGTCGATGCCGCGACCGGAAACGTGATCTTTCCCGCCACGCGGATTCCGGGGCTGGGCGACGCAGCTGTGTACTCGTCACCGGTGGCAGCGGGCGGGTATGTCTACCTGACCGCGACGAACGGCACGACGGTCGTCATCAAGGACACCGACCAGTTGGAAGTCGTCGCCACCAACACCCTCGACGAGTTCATCGGCGCCACTCTGGCTCCGGTCGACGATGAGCTGTTCATCCGTGGGGAGAAACACCTCTACTACATCGCGCGGGCGAAATAGGTTCCGCGACAGACTGGGATACGGCCATTTCAGGGTCGCATCGACCCGCCAGAATCGCCGCAGGCATTCACTTCTCTGATCACCGGAAAATGAGCCCCAGGATTCCTGCGGGCTGAAGCACTCCAGAAGTACGACGAGCCGGGCGATCCAGCTCTGTACGAATCGCTATAGATTCGCTGACCTATGCTGCGAAGCGGAGATGTGGTCAAGCAACGCGAGAACCACTTGCAACTCGCTCAGACACTATGTTAAACACAGGGTTATTCAACGACCGGTTCTCGGCGAGCTTACTGAAATTACATCGAACGGATTCCTAAGTTTCGGGTGATGTCAACATGCCAATCCAGTTTCAATGTGATTGTGGACAAAAGTATTCAGTCAAAGAAGAGTTCGCTGGCAAAAAAACCAGCTGCCGACAGTGTGGCGAAGTCGTACAGATTCCGAACCCCGCGAAGAGCACCAGACCGAAGCCGAAAGCCAAGCCAAAACCTGCTGAAGATGAGTGGGACGAAACCGCTTTTGAAGAAGAAGAGGACGAGGACTTCGAAGCCGCGATCAAACCGAAAGAGAAAAAGGCTGGTGCTTCCCTCCCGATCAAGAAGTCCAAAGGCAAAAGTAAGAAGCAGAGGACAGATCAGCCCGATGGAGTTCCGACAGGCATGATCATTGCCATGGTTGCAGGTGCAGCTGTGGTGCTCCTGGGGGGCATCGGCTTTCTGACAATGAACATTAAAGGCGAAGGAGCACAGGTGGCGGGAGGAGGGGCAGCAGTCGCAGCTGCCGTCCCCAAGTTGGCCGAGGTACGTAATGACCTTGGCAATTTCGCGATCGCCTTTCCTGATGGATGGGATATCAAGACGGGGGGTGGATCAGGGGGAATGCCACCTTTTGCGACCGCGGAAAGCGGGAGTATCTATCTCTCCGTGAAGTCGGACCAGCATGCGACAGCCCTGCTCACCACCTCGCAAAATTTTGACTCGGAGAATTCTCGCCTGGAGGACTTTCCAGTCCACCGGGCTCACGAGTTGGTCAAAGTGAAACTGGAAGCGGAATTCGACGCGTATGAGGAGACTGCTCCCAAACTGATTTCCACGAAGTATGGTGACGGGCGAATTTCCGAGTTCACCGCTCAGGAAGGGTTATTCTCGAAAACCAAGGGGCTGCGAGCCACGTTTTTATCCAACGCGTGGTGCCTGAAAATCACCTGTAAATGTCCCCAGAAGGAGTTCCCTAAGAACGAGGCCTTGTTTTGCAAGGTCATTGAGAGCTTTAGTAACTGAGGTCTTTTCGCAATGATACCAGTTCATCTCTGCAGGACATTTTCGTCAGGGCTGACACAAATCCTGCCCTACTTCTCGGCGGTGAGCTCGGCTTTGGATTTCTTATCGGGCTGGTATTCCCAGAAGGGTTTGCCGTCGAACTCGAACTCTTTCTGAGTGGGGTCGAACTCGTCGCCGCGGCTGGTGAACTTCTGGACGAGGACCTTGCGCCAGGTACGGCGATCAGCGCCTTCGCCGCGGACTTCATAGACGTTGCTGAAGCCCTGGAGGATCACTTTGAAGAAGTCGGTCCGCGGATCGACGCCGGTCCAGGTGCAGACGCCGTAGATCCACGGCTGCTCCGGGGCGTCGGCGGGGACAGGCTCGGGCACGGGACGTACGACCGAGACCGAATCGAGGAACGCCTGCTCCGGGGTGGCAGGGCGTTCGATGGTGTTGATTT
>CANJZR010000509.1 GCA_947479075.1 Planctomycetaceae bacterium | reverse complement strand
TAACCGACTGCAGACTGCGGATCGAGGATGATCCCCTGGCGAGCATGCCGCAACGCCGACAAGGCCAACGCCGTGGCGGTGTACCCCATCTGTGGGTTACCTCCGAGCAACCGCATCAGGGCATTCTCGTGCGACGCCAGCTGAAGTGGTTCGCTGAGCGATGTTTGTGGCTGCCAGAGATACTTGTCATAGATGGTGGGACGCCGTGGAAATATCCACGGTCCATCGGTCGTTGGAGACTGCGGAGCTTCGGACCGAAACGCCTGCTTCACGAAGTCCACGTCGGGGTGGTCCTTGCGATACTTTTGAAACGCCTCATCGGGGCTGTCGGGACGCGACAGAACGGCCCCGAACGACTGCAGATTGGTGAGCGACCACCCCTGGCTGTTCATGTCGACCATCGTCAGATAGTCGGGCGAGGGACCAGAGAGCCGCGGGATGGCCTGGTTGATGTGGAGTCGCTCGAACTCCTTCTTCCAGACATCGGGCTTTCCACGTTCCGGAACCTTTGTGTTCGGCGTCAGCAGCGCCAGACGCTGCTCGCGATGCTTCTTCAGCAGGTTCTCAGGGGCTTGGGCATACAATGAAATCCGCCGATCGACGTAGGGCTTGAGGCCCGCCCAGATCAGCAGATCACCCTGCTCCAGCCGGAAGTTAAAGACCTCTTTCGAGGCCACTTCGCTCACGAGCTTTTCCGCACCAGAGATGTTGGCCTTCATCAGGGGTGAGAAGCCAGATCCGATACGGCGACCATCGCGGCCCATCAGCATGCCGTTGCTGGCCACAAGACCTAACAGCAGCAAAGACATGACAGTGATCGCTCGGCCACCACGATTCCACGCCAGAGGCATCGTGTCGACCGTGTACTGCTGAGAAAACGTACCGCGATACCACAGCTGGGCATTGAGCGTGATCAGTACACAGCTGAGCAGAGCAGCCACCGGGAGCTGATGAGCACCGAAGGCAGCCAGTGCCACAACACCGCCCCAGGGCAGAACCCATTCCCACGTGATCCGTTTGAAATTCAACAGCAACGTCAGCACAGCGAGACCACAGAGTACCAGCCCCGCGAGCGCAAACACGTCGCGAAATGTGTTGAACTCGGGCGAGTAGACCGGGAACCATTGCCAGACCTGAGGCCAGTCAAAGCCCCGGTAGGCCCGGAGTTCGGGGTACTCAATCTGGTACGCGGTCATTGGCGATCGCACGACATGCATGAACAGGGGATGCAGGACCCAGGCGAGCAGGCAGGCACCCGTGATCTTCCACAGACGTTTTGTCTTGTCAGGAGATTCGCCGTCCACCTTCCCGCGCAGACCCACCCAGCCCAGCGCATAGAGCAGAACGATCATGGCTCCGATATAGGCTCGCGGGTCAAGCTGGCTCCAGAACCACATCGTCACCGGCAAGGCCCAGGGAAATCGCTCGCTGCGATCCTCAGACCACTGATAGAGCAAACAGGTCACGACAGTCACTCCCAGGAGAGTAATCCCCGTCGGCCCCGGGACCAGCTGGGGAAACACCGCCACCAGAGCGATTGCAGCGCAGACCGATCCCCACCATGTGGAAACCCCTTTCACGCTGATCCGCGACAGGCTCCAGAACGTCAGTGCGGCCATGACCGCCCCCAGCATGGTGAGTCCGCTCGCCCCGAGGACTCCGTACACACCGGCCAGAATCGGGTCATACAGCCAGGCAAGATTCGCCCAGGGCCGGTCACCCGCACTGGCTGAGAACGTGTCATTCCCGAAGGGCAGCAGGTGCTGCTGTCCATTGCGGATGCGTACCAGCAACGAGGTGTCGTCGATCTGGGTCCAGCCGAACAGCAAGGCCAGCAAAACCACGGCCCAGCGAATCACGAAGTCGCCACGAATCGCCTCGTCTTCCACGAGTTCGGGAGTCAGTGGCTCGTATTCGGGTAGCTGATCATCGGGATGCGCAGCTGTCTCTCCCGGAGTTTTCGCTGATTGTGGCAAGGCGTTAGATGCCTCATCCCCCAAGGGAGAGTCGGGTTGTGTCGACACGGGATGATCCTGCAAGAAACCGGGATGAATGACTTCAGATTGAAGGCAAGAATAGATGCGCATCCTCATCCGAGAACAGCGATTTGAAACAATATCAGCGCGGGCGACCTCAAACAAACTCAACGAGAAACCAATCGGCAGCGAACTTCAGTGTCGGAGCGGTTGTCCGCATCGAACGACCTGCTTAGAATCACTGCGTTCGGCGTCCCTCGCTGAACGTTCTCCTGCTCACGGGAAGCACGATGATTGCATCGTCAGCCCATTTCGCGGATGAGGACACACCGGCTGGAGCCGCTCCGAAGAAATCGCTTCGGACCGGATCGAGCGCGATGCAGGCCAGCGTGTTGGCATTGAACCGGAATTTTGTCCCGGTCCATATTTTCTCCTCACCGCGTGCGTTCTGCTTGCTGTGCAAAGGGTTGGCTGAAGTCGTTCAGGTCGACAATGGCCACTACACCAGCCACGATTTCGCCTCTTGGCTGGAGCACTCCAGGCTCAAAGAAGAGCTCGGGCTGCGCGACCCCCACGAGGACTGGATCCAGGCGGTCAACTTCGAGATCGAAGTGCCGCGGGTCATCCGGTTGCTGAAGTACGATCGCGTGCCGAGGAACACGGTGAAGTTCAACCGCCGGAATGTGTTCCTGCGGGATGAGCACCGCTGTCAGTACTGTGCCCGGCGATTCTCCGTTCAGCGTCTCAGCCTCGACCACGTGATGCCGAGGAGCAAAGGCGGCCCGGACACATGGGAAAATGTGGTCTGCGCGTGTCTGACCTGTAATGTTCGCAAAGGGGGCCGTACCCCGCACGAAGCGGGAATGCGACTGCTCAGCGAACCGGTTCGCCCCAAGCGAAACCCACTGGTCAGCCGCCAGCTGATGCTGCAAAAGTACTCCGCTTGGAAAGCGTTTATTCCCGCTGTTCCAGACGGGGCATTCTGAAGTTGGTTTCATGAAGAGAGTCGTTCACCCGGTATCGGGTGGACGACTGCTTCAGAACCGGCCGCTGGTCACTGTCACTCGGTTGGTACGCGAAACGAGCGAGCACTATGACTCGCTCGAATGCATACGGCACTAAGCACGACTACGGGGCGACGGGAGCTTCGCGTTCCGCAATCTTCTTCAGGTACTGTTCGATCGCCTGGCGATAGTGGGCCGGGTACTTCTGATCGAGCATGTTTTTCGCAGCGGCCTGGGCCTTTTCAGGGAGGTTCCCCCAGCCGTCTTTGTGTCCGGCGTTCTTCGGATCGACTTCTCCTTCGCCCTCTTTGCCTTCGCCGAGGTATGACTGATCGGCTCCCTGTGGCTTGCCACCATTCTGCGGCGACTGTTTGCCTCCGCCACCGCCTCCTCCGCCGCCGCCGCCTTGCTGTTCAGCCTTCTTAATCAGTTCGTCCAGCGTGGCAATGATCTTCTCTTCGACACGCTGCACCCGCTGGCCCGCATGCCCCAGAGCGAGTCGGCGCCTGACGTCTTCCATCTGTCGGGACACTTCGTCGAGTGACTTCTCTTCGAGCTTCTCCATATCGACTTTCATCAGTTCGGCCAGAGTGACATACCGGGCGG
>CANJZR010000508.1 GCA_947479075.1 Planctomycetaceae bacterium | reverse complement strand
GGTCACCAAGCTGCACGTCTTCCGTGGAGGTGGCGAACACGGCCCGCACGCCCTGCGTCTGTCTCCCGACGGCAAGTCGATTTACTGTATCGCCGGGAATCACACGCGACCGCCGTTCGAGCCGAAGGAACTGCCCGACATGCCGGAGGCGGAGCGGGCGAAGTTCACCAGTCATCTGCCGACGAACTGGAATGAAGACCACCTGCTTCCTCGACAGTGGGACGCCAATGGCCACGCCGTCGGCATCATGGCCCCCGGTGGCTGGATCGCGAAAACCGATCCCGAAGGGAAGACCTGGGACATCATCAGCTCCGGCTATCGCAATGCCTACGACATGGACTTCAACGCCGATGGCGAGCTGTTCGCGTATGACGCCGACATGGAGTACGACTTTGGCTCGCCGTGGTACCGCCCGACCCGCGTTTCGCACGCCGTCAGCGGCAGCGAGTTTGGCTGGCGCAGCGGGACCAGCAAGTGGCCCAAGTACTTCCTCGACAGCCTTCCCGAGCTGATTGATATCGGCCCCGGTTGTCCGGTCGGTGTCACCTTCGGTTATGGCACCAAGTTCCCGGCCAAGTATCAGAACGCTCTGTATATCTGTGACTGGACGTTCGGCACGATGTACGCCATTCACATGACCCCGCGCGGCGCGAGCTACTCCGCCACAAAGGAAGAGTTTCTGTCCCGGACGCCGTTGCCACTGACCGATGTCGTCGTCGCTCCAGACGGGACGCTCTGCTTCACGATCGGCGGACGTGGCACGCAATCAGAACTCTACCGCGTCGTTTACACGGGCAAGGAATCGACCGAGCCCGCTGTGCAGAAGAACACCACTACTGTCCATCTGCACGATCTCCGCAAGAAGCTCGAAGGTTTCCATACGAAGCAGGCTGATCCCAAGCCCGCTGTCGACCTCGCGTTTCCGAACCTCAATCACCCCGATCGATTCATCCGATACGCAGCCCGAATCGCTCTCGAGAACCAGCCGACCGACAGCTGGCGCGAGATGGTTCTCGGTTCCACCTCGCCATTTCAAGCCATCAACGGCGTGGCGGGGCTGGCTCGAGTGGGGGGGGATGCGGCTCTGCGCCATCGCCTGATCGAGACTCTCGACAAGCTCAACTGGTCCACTCTGACCCATGCGCAGAGGATCGAGCTGTTGCGGGCCTATGAGCTGATCGGCATTCGCCTCGGCGAGTTTGACGAAGCCGACCGCCTGCTGGTCATCAAGAAGCTCGACGAACGCTTCCCAGCAGTCCAGCTGCCTGGTGGCAACGATCCAGTGGTGCAGACCCAACTGGATGAGCTCAACCGGGAGCTGGCCAATCTGCTGGTCTATCTGCGAGCCCCCGGGATTTCCACCAAGATTGCCGCCTTGCTGACTGCACCGCCGCGGCAGATTGCCCCGGATTACGGTGATCTTGCCAGCCGCAACGCAGGTTATGGAGCCACGCTGAACGCTGTTCAGAAGAACCATCCCGACTCGCAGCAGATGCACTACGCGTTTGCACTGCGAAACCTCAAATCGGGCTGGACGATGGAAGACCGCAAGGCCTTCTTCAACTGGTTTAATACGGCCCGCACGTGGAGCGGTGGAGCCAGCTACCCCGGCTTCCTGCGGAACATGGATCACGACGCCTGGAACAACGCCACCGACCAAGAGAAGCTGGCGATCGAGGCCTTCGGAGCCCGCAAGCCAGTCCTGCCCCCCGAACTCCCCAAGCCGGAAGGGCCAGGTGAGGACTGGACGCTGGACTCTGTGATGTCGTCCGTGAGTTCGGGGCTGAACGAACGCGACTATGAGCATGGCAAGAAGATGTTTGCCGCGGCCCGTTGTGTACTCTGCCATCGCTTTGACGGCGAGGGAGGAGCGACCGGCCCGGAGCTGACCCAGCTCGCCGGCCGGTTCTCCGCCAAGGACATGGCGGAGGCGATCATCGATCCGAATAAGGTCGTCCCCGACCTGTTCCGGGCCAGTGTAGTGACCACGAATTCAGGACAGGTTTACACCGGTCGCATCGCCTCAGAGACCGCAGACTCGATCACCATCATCACCAACCCCGAGGACGCGACGAAGTTTGTGACGATCGCATTGAGCGAGATTGAATCACGGACGATTTCAAACGCTTCCCAGATGCCGAAAGATCTCCTCAAGTCTCTGAACGAGGAGGAAGTTCTCGACCTGATGGCGTTTCTACTGTCCAAGGGAAACAAGCAATCAACGATGTTCAAACGCTAGTCGTCGCGGGCCAATCGGTCCGTAGCGAGTCGCTGCGAAACAAAGTGAGCGATGAGTGTTGACGTTTTGAACGCTCAACCCTCATCGCTCAACGATCTACCTCAATCATCCGCCTTGCTCCCGTCGCCACACATCTTGACGATGCGGGGATCAAAGCGGGCGATGGTTTCGACCAGATCGGCCTGCTGACGCATCACCTCGTCGATGTCCTTGTAAACACCGGGAACCTCATCGGCTCCTGCCGACAGGACGCGTACGCCCTTGGTCAACAGATCATTCGCGACCGCCTTGAAGCGGAACTTCTCCCGCCCCTGCGTTCGTGACATCTTGCGACCGGCACCGTGCGACGCGGAGTTCAACGACTCCGGATTTCCGCGACCCCGAACGATATACGCCGGGCTCGCCATCGATCCCGGAATCACACCGAGCTCGCCCACCGCAGCTGGGGTGGCCCCCTTGCGGTGGACGATCACCTCGCGGCCTCCGTGGGTCTCCTTCCACGCGAAGTTGTGGTGATTTTCCACGCCCGCGATGATCTGCGCCCCGATCAGATGCGACACGTTCTTGTGAATCACATCGTGATTCGCAGCTGCGTAGTCGCCCATCAGGTTCATGGCCAACCAGTATTCCTGGCCCGCTTCAGTATCGAGGTCGAGCCAGGCCAGCTGACCGAACTTCGCGTACTTGCGCGGTAGGTTCGTTTTGGCGATCGAGCTGTAGGTATTGCACACCCCATAACCTGGGCCACGGCTTCCGCTATGGCTCAGCAGTGCAACGTACCGGCCCGGTTCCAACCCCAGTTCCGGCTGGTCGAGCGTCACAACGCCGAATTCGACAAAGTGATTTCCCGACCCCGACGTTCCCAACTGGGCCCAAGCCTTCGGCTTCAATTCACGGGTCAACCGCGTCACGTGCCAGTCCTGATCCAGAACCGGGTGCAGCTGCTTGCGGTCGTGTGAACCACCGGCTCCGAAGACCGTCCCCTTCTCCAAAGCCCGGTCGTAGTCTCCCGATCGCTTCTCGTCCTCCAGAGTCGACACCGGCAGATCGAGAATCGACAGCTTCATCCGGCAGGCGATATCGACACCGACCGCATACGGACAAACGGCATTCTCCAGAGCCAGTACGCCACCGATCGGCAGACCGTAACCCAGATGCGCATCGGGCATCAGAGCCGCACCGACTGCATTCGGAAGTCGACACGCATCGGCCATCTGAGTGAATGTATTGTCATCGATCCGCTCGCGTCCCCAGACCTTGTACTCGATCGGTTCACGCGGCGGATCCACGGGCTCGGAGTGCAACAATGCCTTCGCGAGATCACCGAATCGGGGATGGTCGACAAAGGTTG
>CANJZR010000507.1 GCA_947479075.1 Planctomycetaceae bacterium | reverse complement strand
GTAGTCGGATCGTTTGAGAGTGAACTCTCCGCTGAATCCGATCCGCGAGTTCCCGAACGGATCAACAGCCTCGCCTCCCTTTTTGAAAGGCAGAGTGACTTTGCGAGTCACCCCGTGCATGGTGAAATCACCGGTCAGCTTCAGTTCTTCCTTGGTCAGCTCCACTTTCGTGGCTTTGAAGACGATGTCGGGAAACTGCTTGGTGTTGAAGAAGTCAGCTGCCTTCAGATGCTCGTCTCGCTTGGCATCGTTCGTGTCGATCGACTCGACATCGATCGTGACTTCAAATGTGCTGTTGGCGGCGTTCTTGGGGTCGAGTGAGAATTGGCCGTTCACCTTGCGAAACATTCCATAGGTTCGGCTGATCCCCAGATGCTGAATGGAGAACACGGCAGAGGTATGCGATCCATCGATCACATACTGCTTTCCCTGCGCATTCGCGGAGCCCGCCATCAGCCCCATCAACAACACAGCGCCCAGCAACAAACGAGAACGGCGATTCTGGAAACTCATCATTCATCCTTTCGAAGAGACTCAGACCGCGCACGCGGTCCCGTTGGTGATTTCGATCGCATGACGTTCCGATGTCATGCGAATCCTGCCTGCGAGGGGTGCGGACCATCCGCCCCCTCGCAGGAGACATCAAACTCGCAACCAGCTGCTGGCTTCGCATTTATGCGAGGTCGAACAGCAGAATTTCGGCATCTTGTGGCGACTCGATGGTCAGAGCCTGCTCTTCAGAGACAGCAGCTCCATCCCCCGTTGCCAACTCGGATCCATTGAGAGTCACTTGGCCCCGAAGGACCTGCAGCCAGGCATGGCGCCCCTCTGCCAGTTCATGTCGAACCGAGTGTCCCGCTTGGAGGTTAGCCAGGTAGACCCGGGCATCCGTGTGAATGGTCAGCGAACCTTCCGCCGCATCTCGTGAGGCCACCAGACGCAGACGGTTATCCCTCTCTGACGGGGGAAAGGCCTTCTGTTCGTAGCTGGGAGTGAGCCCCGACTGCTCCGGATAGAGCCAGATCTGGTAGAGGTGGACTGGCTCGGTCAACGAGGGGTTGAACTCGCTGTGAGTAATGCCCGTCCCAGCTGTCATGCGCTGAAACTCGCCGGGACGCAGCACCTCTCCATTTCCCATGGAGTCTTTGTGTTCCAGGGCTCCGGAGAGCACGTAGGTCACGATCTCCATGTCATTGTGCGGATGCGTGCCGAATCCCTTCCCGGGGGCAACACGGTCTTCGTTCATCACGCGCAGTGACCTGAACCGAATGTGGTTGCGATCCTGGTATGTGGCGAACGAGAAAGTGTGCCACGTATCGAGCCACCCGTGGTTGGCGTGCCCGCGATCTTGTGCTTTGCGAATGGTGATCATGATTAACTCCTTGTGAACATTCGGCATTACTGTCGAACCGGACGCCAGATACACGACGCGACACTAGTTCACACGTCATGTTTCTGGCCAAAAAAATTTGACTTAGCCGGGTGTCTCCTCGATCGAATCGAGCGACATACGGGCCTTCTCCAGCAGACGGGTCAGCTCCTTGAGTTCCGGCACCGTGAGATGCCCCATCAGTGCTTTATGCAAAGCGATGACGGGCTGATCCAACTGGGCCAGCAGTTCCAGGGCTTTCTCCGTGGGCTCGATGTAGATGACCCGTCGATCCTGCGTACAGCGTTCACGACGGATCAGCTCCTGAGCCTCAAGACGATCGAGCAATCCCGTCATGGCCGGAACGACCTGGACCATCCGCTCCGCAATCTCCTGGCACGGTAGCGGCTGGCCCTCCCCCCGGAGGATTCGCAACACATTGTACTGAGATGAGGTCAGCCCATATTCCCGAAACAGCTTGCCGAACCGATTCTGAAACTGATCGTTCGTCCGCACGAGATTCAGGCAGGCTTCCTGTTCCGGCTGGTCGAACGGTCGTTGTTTCTTCAGCTCTCGCTGCAGTCGCGATGTCATGAGTCCCTCACTGAGTCATCCAATGCGATTAGATTACATGTAATATATCGTCATGTCAATAGTATTGTGTTGACTTTTTTCTGCTTCTCGCCGGATCGGATTTGTGAACGTTGACGACACTGATCATGTGCCTTCGTCCGATTCTTCGGCGATCTTCTGCAGGCGATCCAACGTGCGATCATAAGCCTCACGAGCGGCGGCCCGCTCGCCTTCGGCGATAAACTTGTGTCTCACCTCCCACAGCTGATTGACGACCTCCTGGCACCACCGGGCACTGTTGCGTGAAGTGCGGATCGGGCGATCCGATACCATGACGTTGACGGGATTCGTATGCAGTTGGGGAAACTGCCGCAGAGCCACCCAGCTGCTCCGAGCGATTGGAATCTCGAAATCGAGGGTGTGAACCTGCCCATTCGCCTCGACCTTTTGGCTGGCGACGACCTGACCATTCACAACTAGTTCGACGAGTCGTTCGCCTCCCGGAATGCTCTTGCTGGAGCGTGGGGCATGCAGGTTGACCGTATCCCCGAGCATCCTTCGACCGAGCGGTGTGGTCTCAGTTCCATAGGCAATCCCCACCGGAGTCGAGGGGGCAAACGCGACCTCGGCATGCACCTGGACGTTCCCCGCCTGCGACAGCTGGACATTCCCCTCTCCCGGGCGTTGACCATTCACATGAAACTGAAGGGCATGGGCGTATCCGTCAGACACATAGGACCGCCCCAGCCCCAGTGCATTGCACCAGGCTGTGAAGTCGAGGCTCTCAATCTGCCCCAGCTGGACATAGACTCGGCCCTGCCCCACTCGGCGACTACTCATGCAGGGAAAGTCTGTTTCGCCACTGACCTTCAATGGGAAGCCGCAGTTCATCAGGTGGTACCACGTGTTCCATTCCGGGATGCGGGGAGTGTCCATCGCACTGATGAAGTCACAGACTCCCTCGGCAGTACTGACGACGATTTCCAGAGCCCCGCCCCCTCGCATGTCGGGGATCGCGAGGTTCGGGAGCTGATCCGCTGCTTTTTTGTGGGCGATGACCAGTTCCGACTCCGTAAGTTTCTCGTCGTGATCAATGTCGATCTCGGCGAAAGAGTTTGGCAGGAAGGCCGTCTTACATTCCTCCGGTGTCAACAGGCTGTCGTGGTCATGATCCCAGCTCTTCAGCAGACGGGTCGACGCAGCTGCGGAATTCACCTGCAAGGCTGAGTGCGGGTAACCGGTCACTCCTCCCTGCTCTTTACACCACTTCAAGACTGGCACGGTCCAGGTCGGCCAGCCATGCTCCTTGGTTCCGTCTGAACCGGGGTAGGTCTGATCCTTCAGATTGAGCAGACACACATGCCCCAGGGCCTGTGATCCAAAGCCACTGATCTCTAGATCGTACTTCAGCAATGTGAGTTTCTCGCTGAGGTTGTGAGCTGTCGGGTTGAAGAACTGCCGCTGGTACTCAAAACACGGCCCCCAGGTCAATACACACCCGACGTTGAGGCCCTCCCCTTTGACTTGCAGGAACATGTCTTCAGGACGGACGCCTTTGGTCGGAGCGTCGTAATGCGAACACCCTGCACCATGAATGTGATGATCGCCGCAATAAAACCCATACTGCATCGGATTGATCCAGCGTTTGAGTTTCAGG
>CANJZR010000506.1 GCA_947479075.1 Planctomycetaceae bacterium | reverse complement strand
CCTGGTGAGGGACTCAAGCTCGTCGGCAAGTCCCCACTCCCGGGCCATTGGCGACTCTTCCGCAGCGGCCAAATGATCCTGGAATCGGACGGCGAACAGTTCGAGTCTCCTGTGACCAAACCCGGTAACTACCGCGTTGAACTCTGGCTCGAAGTGGCTGGCGAGAAGAAGCCGTGGGTGTTGTCGAATCCCATCTACGTGCGAAAGTAAACCCGACGTTGCAGCACCGGTGAGCGGCTCACCCGCTCGATTGTGTGACCATCAGTTCGGCATGGTGTCGATTGACGGCATCATGTTGGAGCGCTGTTCCGTTCGTGAGTTTTGCGAATAAATATACGCTAAAGTTGATGTCGCGAAGGATCCTGGTTTCGATCTGAAATCGTGATCGTGCTAGACTGGATTTCACTTGCACGCAAGTTCTCCGTCTCCATTGCGAAGGCCTCTCATGAATCGTTGGTTCGCCCTGGCTGTTGTGCTTCTGTTTCCGGCTCTGACGATGAGTGCAGACTCCGCGGACATCATCTATCACGGTGGGGACATCGTGACCATCGATGATACCCGACCGACGGCGGAAGCCCTGGCCGTGAAGGACGGCAAGATTCAGGCCGTGGGGGCCAAGGCGGATGTCCTGAAACTCAAGGGAGCCTCGACAAAGGTGGTTGACCTTGGCGGACGGACCTTGCTGCCGAGTTTCATTGACGCTCACTCGCACTACATCAACTCTCTGCTGGTTGCCAACCAGTGCAAGCTCTATGCCCCGCCGGCAGGGCCGGGCAAAGACGTTCCGAGCATCGTGGCGGAACTGAAGAAATTTGCAGCTGTCCGGAAGATCCCTAAGGGCGAGATGATCATCGGTTATGGCTATGACGAGAACGCGATGCCCGGCGGTCGGCATTTGAACCGGGATGATCTCGATGCGGCATTTCCCGAGAATCCAGTCCGTGTCGATCATGTGTCGATGCACGGGACCGTGCTGAACAGCCTCGCCCTGAAGAAGTATGGGATCTCAGCCGAAACCAAAACTCCCCCGGGTGGCGTGATCGTGCGGAAGCCCGGGACGAATGAACCCTATGGATTGATTATGGAGACCGCCTACCTGCCGGTCATTTCTCAAGTCACCCCGATGACGCCGGAACAGGAAATCGAGTGGACTAAAGCCGGACAGATGCTCTACGCCGAGTCTGGAATTACGACCGCTCATGAAGGGGCAACTCATCTGTCACAGATCCAGACCATTCGCCGGGCTGCCGAGGCGGGGGTCCATCTGATTGATGTCATCGCGTACCCATTTATTACCGATGTCGATGCGGTGATCGAAGACATTCCGGTCTCCCAGTGGGGCAAATACCAGAACCGCTTCAAAATCGGCGGCGTCAAGATCACAGCTGACGGGTCTCCGCAGGGGCGGACTGCGTTCTTCACGACATCCTATCTGTTGGGCGGGCCAGGGGGAGAGCCGTTCTGGACTGGCGAGCTGACCTTCCCGCAGGACACGCTGAATGCGATGGTCAAGAAGGTCTACGACCTGGGTGTACCGTTGAACATTCACGCCAACGGGGACGCTGCGATCGATGCCATCATCCAAGCTCATGAGCACGCGGCCAAAGGTGACCTCGAGAAAGACCGGCACACAACGCTGATCCATGCCCAGTTCACGCGCAAGGACCAGATTTCGAAATACGTGAAGTACAATCTGCATCTGTCCTATTACACACTGCATACCTACTACTTCGCCGAGGCGCATATCGCCAATCGTGGCGAGCGGCAGGCGATGTACATCAGTCCGATGCGTGACTCGATCGACGCCGGGATTCACCCGACCAATCACACCGACTTTGTCGTTGTCCCGCTCGACCAGCTGTTCATGCTCTGGTCAGCTGTGAATCGCGTGTCGCGGGCCGGAGCACAGATCGGTCCCGATCAGCGGATCACTCCGCTGGAGGGCCTGAAGACGATGACCCTCTGGGCCGCTGAGCAATACGGCGAGCAGGCGACCAAGGGCTCGTTGGAAGTTGGCAAGCTGGCTGACCTGCTGATCCTCGACCAGAACCCGCTGACCGTCGCCCCGATGTCGATCAAGGACATCAAGATCATCGAGACGATCAAGGAAGGGAAGACGATCTACCAGCGAAGTGAGTGATCAGGGATGACCCGGCACAGCCAGACTCCCGGCGATTGATCTGTCGATGGATATCACTGTGTTGGGGCATCGTTCAGCGATTCCTGAAACGATCTGTGGAAACTCCGTGCGGGCAGCACTGGAGGTTCCCGGAGGTCTGTGGGGCCAGATGTCCTCATTGTGAAATGAAATGCTTCGTTGTGACGGGGCGAGTCGCCGATCGGCTTTCGTCCGATGAAGACGTAATAAGGGACTCGAATCAACGGCGCGTAGGGCATGGCCCCTTGGCCCTCCTCGATCGAGATTGTCTCAAACCGATTCCGCAGATACGGGAGGTGATCGGGGCTAGGCTGGACGTTGTCATTTCCAAACCAGAGGGGCACCAGATTGCGAGTCATCCACCCGTGACGACGCAGTCCCTCCTCCGGGTATTTTCGAGAGATATAGAAATCGACGACCGCAATCTGCCCGCCTGGCCTTAACAGGGACCAGGCGTGATCGAGCGCGCGAAACCAGTCGGGAATCATCGTCAGTGAGTACGAGAACGAGATGATATCGACCTGCTCTTCGGGCGGGACGAAACGCGTACCATCGGCGAGGACCGCATGCGTATTCTTCCACCCCTGGCTGGCGATTCGCTCCTCGGCGACCTGGAGCAGTGGCCGGCACAGGTCGACCAGATACATCGTCTTGAGCTGGGTTCGGCGGTGGGCCAGGTACTCCGCGTTCTCTCCCGTTCCCGCTCCGATGTCGACCCAGACCCCGCGGTCCGGGATCTCGACTCGGTCGATCATGGCTTTGCGTCCGTGAAGCAGTCTCGAGCGGAATGAGTCATAGCCACGGGCCTGGCCCTCGTAAAAACTGTTGAGTCGATCCGCGTGGGACCGGCCCCGCACTCGCTTAAAGAGCAGGTGCCAGAGTATTCGGAGATCGTTATTTCCCGTGTGGTGACTCATACTCATTTCATATGTCCCAGCATATTGGCGGCAATGACGTTGCATGTTGTCCGCACGTTCTCCCGATGCGGGAGTCGGACGATCGGACGAGAATTCAATTTAGATCGGCGATGTAGAAACTGCCGTAGGTATTCACGCGGTCCTTCTGGTGGAGTTCCGCAGCCAGTTCGGGATGATGCGTCAGGATCTCGCCCACGTCCCGGACCCCACTCTCGGTCTGAACCCGAATGGGGTTGATGAAGTCCGAGTTGAACCCCGCACTACGCCATAACGCGCGCGCTCCAGGCGCCGCGCGATTCACGATGGCCTGCCACTCTCGTGCCAAGACATCGCGACGATGCTCGGAGAGCCAGTCCATGTGATCCAGCAGTACAAACCGATCAATCGGATGTTCGATCTTGTTGAGGTAGCCCAGCACGGAATCAGTCCGGATGGTGAACGACTCGTGAGCACTCTTCAGCTGTGAGAAATTCTCCTCTTTCAGGTACTCCGGGCAGCACTCCGGAGAGTATTCCCCACGGAGATAGACTCT
>CANJZR010000505.1 GCA_947479075.1 Planctomycetaceae bacterium | reverse complement strand
TGGAGAAGTCGTTATGAAATCGAAAAGTTGTCCAAGATAGGTGGTCGCTGCAGCGTAGGACGCCTTCAGGCACGCGTTCTTTCGCTCTTGAAGCTTTACTCTGGCTGCACACAAGTACGGGAACTTCATGGGCACTTTGTTACTCACAATCTGATTCGCGATACGGTACTCCGGAGTTGTTTCATTGCAGCGTCCGCCTGATTCATTGCCGCTGAAACGGATGAGTCTCCATCGATGAGTCGAATCTGAGCGTGGCACCCACGGCACAGAATCGCATCCCCCCTCACGACGCTGGCTAGCTGGGCGTCATTCTCAATCCCACAGAGCGGACACTCAACGGTCTGCCATGATCGCAGAAAAGCGTCACTAAGTTGTGACATGAGCGTCCTTTAGTGAGTCATGAAACGAGGTCTCACGGCTTGCGCCTAAACACCTCTACTTACGCTTCGGCCGATACATGTGCGTTGCCTGGCCGAAGGAGGATTCGGCGGCTTCCATCATGGTTTCGGAGAGCGTCGGGTGGGCGTGAATGCTCTCGGCCAGGTCGCGGGCCACAGCTGCGGTTTCGACGGCGAGGACCCCTTCGGCGATCAGTTCACCCGCTCCGGGGCCGACGATGCCAACGCCCAGGATGCGTTCGGTCTTGGGCTCGAGGATCATCTTGGTCAGACCTTCCGTCCGGCCAATCGTCTGAGCCCGACCGCTGGCGGCCCACGGGAACTTGGTGACGATGACTTCGCGACCGGCAGCCTTGGCTTCGGCCTCGGTAATCCCGCACCAGGCAATTTCCGGGTCGGTAAAGACCACGGCTGGGATCGCGACGTTGTCGAACTGAGCTGGCTCACCCAGCATCGTCTCGACAGCCACCTTCGCTTCGCGAGTCGCCTTGTGGGCCAGCATCGGCTCGCCCGCCACGTCGCCGATCGCCATGATCTTCGGATCAGAGGTCCGCATGTTGCGATCGACCTCGACATACCCACGATCTGTGACGACAGCCTTGGTATTTTCCAGGCCGATGCCCTTTCCGTTCGGGGCTCGACCGACTGACACGAGCACGCGATCGAAGGTCTGCGGAGAGGTCACCCCTTCACCGCTCAGCTCAGCCACGATTCCTTCTGGCGTCGCCTTCAGGCTCATGACCTTGGTATTCACATGGATCGCCGAGAAGAGCCCGGCCAAACGCTTCTGCAACGGGTTCACCAAGTCACGATCGGCAGCTGCAAGGAGCACCGGCAGAGCCTCAACCACGGTCACCTTCGAGCCCAGCGAAGCATAAACCGACCCCATTTCGAGGCCGATATACCCACCACCGATGACCAGCAACCGACCAGGAATATCCTTGAGTTCCAGAGCCCCGGTCGAGTCCATCACACGCGGGTCACCGATGTTGAACACCGGCGGCATGGCGGGACGCGATCCGACCGCCACGATGCACTTGTCGAAGGTCAACTGGCTCTGCGTCCCATCCGGGGCGGTCAGCTGCAGCGTCGATGAGTTCAGGAATGTCCCGCGGGCCTGAATCAGCTTCACCCCGCGAGCCTCGCCCAGCTGGCGAATCCCGCCCGTCAGCTTGGAGACGACACTGCCCTTGAATGAACGCAGCTTGTCGAGGTCGATCTTCGGCTCGGCGAACGTGACGCCCCAGTGGGACGACTCACGGGCCTCTTGAATCAGTTTCGCGACGTGAAGCAGTGCCTTGGACGGAATACATCCCCGGTTCAGGCACACCCCGCCCGGTTGCGGATCCTGATCCACCAGAACGACTTGCATCCCATGGTCCGCAGCTTCGAACGCCGCTGGATACCCACCGGGCCCGCCACCAAGGACAACGAGTTGAGCATGAGTCGGGGCAGCGGCCATGAAGTGGATCCTGAATGAGTCGGTTGTGACTGACGAATGATAAGGGATCGAGGCGTCGACGCAAATCGGGGAATTTGAGCGACACTCCCCACGAGGACTCTCCTCCAAGCCCGACATCCATGGCTGCAGACGCGGTGTACGAACAAGCGATGGGACGCGGAAGTCGCGGCACAGGGCCAGGAATTACTCGTCGTGGAAACTATCCCGTGTCAGCCGGTCAAACTCTTCGGGACTCACCCGACCGCCAGTCTGCAGCACAGCTGCGGTGAGTTCCACGGCCCAGGGGGCGACATCCTGCTTCTTGAGCAGCCGGAGAGTTTCGTCGATATCGTAGGCGACCTTTTTGAACTGGACCTGGCCATCCTCAATGATGACATAACTGGCACGCGGGTCCCCGTCGCGAGGCTGTCCCACACTGCCGGGGTTCACCACTCGGAGGTCCCCCACCTGAACCTCGTAAGGCACATGCGTATGCCCGACACATAGGAAATCGGCCTCGATCCCCTGCACTCTCGCCTCCCACGCAGCGATATCGGGACCGAGATACTCATCCATCGGGTCGCGCGGCGTCGCATGCAAGAGCTGAAACCGATACCCATCGATCTGCACACGGGCAGTGATCGGGAGCCGGGCGAGAAACTTATTACGGGCCGGGTCGATCAGAGTCCAATGCAGTGGACGCGTCGCCACAGCGAGCTTGCGAAAGCCGGTGTTCCCTTTGGGGAGAATCCGCTGGGCCACGGCGTGGTCGTGATTCCCTCGCACCGACGTTTCGACATTCTGCCGGACCCAATCAATGCACGGAACCGGATCGGGGCCGTAATCGACGAGATCACCCACAAACAAGCACGCATCAAACGACTCTTGAATCGCACGCAAAGCGGGCCAGTTCGAGTGAATATCGGCGATCAGCAAGATTCTCACGAGTTGCAGAATCCTCTTGTCCGGGAACGAGTTACAACAATCCCGCAAATGCGAATCCCGATCAGCGGATATTGACCTCTGACGGTGATCCACGTCTAATGATGGAGAGAGGTTCTGTCACGAGAGTGTGCAAGTCAAGAGGAGGCGGCCGTGCGTTCACCGGATTCGCTGACATTACGCGAGCAGCTCAGCGATGCAGACCGCCTGAATCGCGAGATCATGGATCATCTCGAACGGGCCTTCATCCCGCAGGCCCACGAACTGCGACGCGTCACACGGGTCAGTGGCGAAGAAGACATGACTTCGCAGCTGGCCGATGTCACGCTCCGCAATCAAGTGGATAATCTCCTGAAAAGTGACGATTATACGCGGAAGATGACAGACAATCTCAAAGCTTACCTGACATTGATCGGCCATGAAGTTGGCAAGATTGTCGGTGGCTAGTTCCCCATCTGTTCTCTGGTGTCGAGTTCTCAGGCACCAGTGGGTTCATCCGGCAATCGCCACTCGTTCAATCACTCAACACGTTGACATTCGCATCACACCGGCCCATCGGTCGCGTGAGGGTGCTGTCTGATTGATCCATTTCGTTCAGTCCCATTCACCATGACCACCGGAACGCCCTCAGCTTCGGACCCGAGTTCGGCCGGAACCGCCTTCGCGTTTCTGCGCCCGCTCCCCTCAGTGCGTCCTGATGCACCAGAGGCATCTGAAGCCCGCCCCGCTCCGACATCCCGCGACCGGTGGGACCGACTCTTCCCCAGCAGTCTGGGGGTTCAGGATGCCGGTTCGTCCCTGAATGTCGCCGGACTCCAACTGGGCCC
>CANJZR010000504.1 GCA_947479075.1 Planctomycetaceae bacterium | reverse complement strand
GCTCTCCGCTCAAGTATCCGCACAACAAGGACAAGACGGTCACGACCCGAATGAACCTCGTCAACATCGGCGATGCTCAAATCCTGACCATCCCCGGCGAAGCGTTGCCGAACATCGGCTACTACCTCAAACGCCACATGAAGGGCAAACACACGCTACTCTTCGGCCTGACCAATGATGCCTTTGGGTATATCCTGACTAAGGTCGATTTCAACAGTTTCAAACGTTACGACTACGTCTCGCGTACTTCCCTCGGGGAAATGACTGGCGAGGTGTTGATCGAGTCAGCTCTGAAGTTGATCAAGGAATCGCCCGCAGCGAAGTAGCAATACGGGAAGCCAGTTTTCGGGGCGTTCCTGACGGTAGGCAGCAGCACGGAAAGCCGTATCGTGTCTACTCGTCCAGCACGGCGGCGGCGGGGCTCGCTCCTGTGTTCACCACTGCGGCATCGACTCTGCGGCGGTGGCGGCTGATCCAGGCCAGGAATGCGGGCAGCGTCACCAGTGACATAAAGACACAGCAGGCGACACCAATCGTCAGGACGATTCCCAGGCTGCGCAGACCGCGATGAGCCGAGATCATCATGCTGCCAAAGCCCACCATGCTGGTGGTCTGGGTTAGTGTAATGGCATTCACCATGCTGGGAGACGGGCTGTAAACCTGGTTCGGCTTGGTGTGAAAGTCGTGCAGGACATGGACGCCGTTATCGACACCGATCCCGATAATCAGAGGCAGAATAATCAGGTTGGCGGGGTTCAGAGGAATCTGGAAGATCGTCAGGATTCCAAACATCAGCAGCATGCCAATTGATGGTGGAATGATCGCGGAAATGGTGTCGACGACTCCGGATCGATCGCTGAACAAAGCCACCAGGAATGTCATCAGCACTGCCACCAGAGCCAGTGGGAGGATGGGCACAGGTGTCTTGTGGAAATGGCTGTCGACGAGAACGATCACGATCGTGATGATCGCCGGAATGAAGGTTTGAATCAGCACCGATTTCCGGATGAAGTCGATTAACAGGACAATCAGAATCACGATCAGTGAATAGACGGAGCAGATTTCATAGCTCTGTTTGATTTGAAGTGCGGCCTCGAAATTCTGCAATGGCGTGCCCGTCACATTTGGATCGACACTTCGCAGGTCGCTCACAAACTGACGCAGCGGTTCCATATCCCAGATGGGATACTTCGGGAAGACCTGCAGCAGCCATTTGCCATCGGCACTCACATAACGAGAGCGAAGTTCCTCGGGAAAATCTTTCTCTGTCACCGGATCAGGATTGGAGGCCCCTGCGAGTGCCTGAAACTGAGCCAGAAGAGCGTAACGCAGACGGTGCTCAAACCCGGTCAACAGCATCATCTGCTGCCGGACATCCAGAGCGTCCAGATGGCCAATCACTTGCTTGAGCCGAGCTGCAATCTTCCCGGCTTCGGGTTCCGAATGGGTTTCAACGACATGGAGCAATTCTTCCAGGTGACTGCGAGTACTGCTGGGCATGCCCGGCGAAAACTCCGGCGGTTGCTGTGGCAGCTGTGCCAGCAGAGAGTGAAACCGCTCGATGAACCGCTGGGTCTGCGCGGCGGGAAAGGCGGGTAATCTTGATGCCAGATCCTCGACATGGTGCACCGAGGGCAGGGCCTCCAGCTGTGCTTTCCGCTGTTTCGCCTGTTCCAGCGAATCAGTCAGGGAAATCGCGTAGAGCAGAGAGTTCCCGGACGACTCAAAAATACGCTTCTGAGCTTCGACCGACTCCAGACCATCCGCCTGAAGATGCAACAGATTGTGATCGTACTGTTGGAGTGGCTTGGGCCAGTTCCCCCACTGGATGGGACCTGACCAGTCAAACGATTTCCAGCAGACAAATGACATAATCGCTATGGAGACAACCAATACTGTCCCCGGATACCCGCTCGTGACCTGTCGCAGCAACTTTCCCTGAAAGGGAACAGGGAGCGCCTGTTCACGACGATTTCTGTCCGCCACCGCAATCATCGCTGGCAGGCAGGTAAACGTGGCGACGGTACACAAGAGAATGCCACCACCAGCAATCAGCCCAAGTTCCGCGACTCCGAGAAAACTGGTCAGCGAAGCACAAAAGAATGCCAGAGCTGTCGTCACTGCTCCGGTGACGATCCCCGGCCCCAGCGTCTGCGAGGTTTCGACCAGTGCGGGGCGCACGTCGCTGCCGTGATGCCGCAGATCGAGATAGCGTGAGAGAATGTGAATGGCAAAGTCATTTCCCAGGCCAATGACAATCGAAGCAAATGACACCGAAAGAATGTTCAAGTGGCCGACCATCCAGGTTGTCAGGCCAAACGACCAGGCCATGCCGACCGCCAGAACGAGCATCCCGAGCGCGGGGTGCAGTATTCCGCGCAGCCCTACAAAGAAAATCAGAGCGACACCCACAAACGCGACGATCGATGCTTCAGTGCTGTCGATCTGGGAGCGACGCATCTCATCGTTCTCCAGAACCGGAATTCCCGTCAGCAGAAGGCGAACGCCGGAGTGCTTCGCCTCCGTCTCGCGAATCATCTGACGCATGGAGTCGATCGCTTGAGTTGCTCCATCAAATCCCTGGTTCACTTGCCCCTTGGGGGCTGCCATCAGAAACCCCATCGTCTTCGTCTCGTTCATGACGTAGACGCTTTGACTCGACTGGGCCAGCTGTTGACTGTTGACGGGCAAAATCTCAGGCCAGGGATTGGAGAAATCACTCTGGTCCCGAACGAATCGTGCAAGTGATCCCGTCAGTCGGTCGGCATGATCCCACAAACGGTGAGCCGATTGCGGCGGAGTGGATTCGATCAGATCTCGAAGCCGGACCAGCAATTCGTCGAGCCTCACGACTTCCCATCGTCCGTTCAAGACCTGCGAGTATTCGTCCAGCCGTTTGACTCCCGTTTCCAGCAACGGCGGAGGCAGGTACTGCAGACCCTTACTCCTGAGATGACCTGATTCCACTTTGTAGAACACTTTGTGGAACAGGTCGGGACGAGCTTTCAGTTTCGTCCCGAGAGTCTCCAGCACATCCTGGATCTTCTGAGGATTCTCCCCTTCCACGGCAACGACCATGTCTGTCGGTTCACCGAAGCTCTTGGTGTACCGCAGCCACCGCTGATGAAACTCCATTTTGGGATCGATCAGGTCGGCACGATCGGTTTTGAATTTGAGATTCTTACTCGAGTACCAGAGACATCCGACGACCGACAACCCCACCATCAGGAGTGTAAAAATCCGATGCGTCACGCAAAATTCGGTGACGCCCCCCAAAAAGCGGGCCATCAAGGATGGGGAGTTGTCTTCCTGATTCGGCTCGGACATGAGACCTGTAAACTCTCGCACAACAGCTGGAGATGAGAACTCGGATTCCTGCAACCAAGTCTCTGCCATCGGGACGAAGAGCTCACCCGTCAAGCTGGACCAACACCACGAATCACGTAACGCTCGTTCGAGACGCCGAAGTGACTCCCCAAGGCCGGGGAGTGGGTAGGTTGTAGAGGGGAAACAAAACTGATGCGAGTCGAACTGTGCGATACAGACCCAGTAACCGACTGTCAGTCAGCAATCTGCCGCTCGATTCCAACCAGTTCGGCAACCTTTGCCACACTCGAATG
>CANJZR010000503.1 GCA_947479075.1 Planctomycetaceae bacterium | reverse complement strand
TTGATGTCCTACTTCCGCCAGGGAGTCTCGATTCGCTGTAAGAACGGAGAGAGTGCCGACCTCGTCTCCGAAGCCGATGTGAATGCGGAACAGGCTGTCATTCGAGTAATTCACGCGGCCTTTCCCGATCACTCGATTCTGGGAGAGGAATCGGCGACCGATACCGATCCGAATCTGCCAGCGTTGTGGGTGATCGATCCTCTCGACGGGACAACGAACTTCCTGCACGATGTTCCACATTTTGCGGTCTCGATCGGGTACTACGAACGTGGAGTCCCGATATGTGCGGTGATCTGGAATCCTGCTCGCGGTGATCTGTACACCGCTTCCAAGGGAGCCGGGGCTGAATACAACGGTCGTCCGATTCACGTCAACACGACCGATCGGCTCGACCAGTCGCTGATTGGAACGGGATTTCACGTGGTTCGAGACGGCAAGATGCGGGCCACTCTCGGAGCCATCGAGGAGCTGTTTGGCGAGAACATCCACTGCATCCGGCGGTTTGGCTCGGCAGCGCTCGATCTCTGTCAGGTCGCCAGCGGCCTGTACGGGGCTTACTTCGAGTATCAGCTCTCGGCCTGGGATTTTGCAGCTGGGCTGTTAATTGTTCAGGAAGCCGGGGGCAAGGTCACTACTGCCACCGGAACTCCGCTGCTCCTCCAGAAGTCGAGTATCCTCGCCTCGAACGGGCTTTTGCATCCGATCATGGAGGAAATCGTCGGGAAGCACTTCAATACGATCTGACCCCGTAAAGGATTGGGGGGTAGATCCCCCCCGGGGGGGCAGCAGCGGACCGCTGAGTCTCGTGATCAGTTGCCAGTTCTTACAAGTGGTGGCTTCAGATACTGACAATCCCACGTCATTGCCCGCGAGTCCCTTCTCAGGGCGGCATTGATTCCTGCGTGGCGCGGCATTCGGGTGCCGCGCACAGATTGGCGTTTCTCTGGTCAACATTTACCTATGACAAATTTCATTTTCTTGTGTGATCTGTCATGAAACTGGTCGAATCCGGAAAAGGCGATTTGCCGCATTCGTTCTGCGGTGATACGATCAGATGATGGAATGACACCGAGGCCGTCAGGCCGATCAAGACGCTTCGCAGGGGCAGCGTCATCGCACGCTTTTTTCAGGCTCCAGATGAATTTTCCGACGGACAGTCCGCTGATTTTCGGATTTCCGATCGCCACCCTCTGGGGGGCGAGGATTCGGGTGAGTCCGTTTTACCTCGCATTGCTCTTGCTGATGGTGGGCAAATTTGGCGGAGCGGTCGGAGTTCTGGCGTTCCTGATTCTCTCCGTTTCCACGCTGCTGCATGAGTATGGTCATGTCTTCGCGGCGCGCCTGACCGGGGGAGATGCCGACGATGTCATCCTGTGGCCGCTGGGCGGTCTCGCGTTGTGCCGCAGGGCGCCGACCTTCCAGTCCGAGTTCTTCACCGCTGCGGCCGGACCGCTCGTCAATCTAGCCCTGTCGATCCTGACGTTTTCGTGGGTCTACTCGACCCCTGATTTGTGGACCGCGCTGCATCCGCTGCGAGTTCCGGAGATCGAATTGGAGCAGGGCATCCTGCACGTCCTGCTCATGTTGACGTTTACGCTCAATTGGAAGCTGTTTCTGCTGAACCTGTTGCCGCTGATTCCGCTGGACGGATCAAGCATGCTGCTGGCTGCGGCGCGGCGGCGCTGGGAGCCAATTGTTGCTCGGACATCTGTCTTGATTGCCAGTGCAGCTGCACACGTTCTGATGGCTGCCGTGGCTCTGAGCATCGACAGCTCGCTGGGCATGGCGTTGTTGTTTTTGACTTATGCTCTACTGCCTGTGACGATCGTCGAATGGGTCCGCCTGCAGGCTGCGAGTTTGATCGGGTTCGAGATCGAAGATACCGAGAATTACGACCGGTATGGAGTCGATGACGAGGAGAACTCGCAACGAACTCCGGCTCCCGGCCTGCTGGAACGCTGGAAGCTGGAGCGTGAACGGAAGCGAGCGGAAAAAGAAGAGCAGGAACGCATCCAGGCTGAGGCCCAGCTTGACGCACTGCTGGAAAAGGTCCACCTGCGGGGAATCGATTCCCTTACCGAATCAGAAAAGCGGTTCCTTAAGCAGGCGAGTGCCCGTTATCGCGGTCAGAGTCGCCCTTCATAGAACCACGGCCCGTTCGCCCCTGAGTGGATTGCCCGCTTCGTCATTCCGAAGCGGGTGAAGAAGTGCGACGGAACCAGCGGCTAATCTGGGGATTGCCTCGTTCGAATCGGTCTGGCCCGTTGCGAGAGCCGGGCGCATCGTTTAGATTCGCTTTTATGCATGTCTGCAGACGAAGGAGTGTTCGCAGGCTGGGGTTCACTGACAGCTGAGAGGGTTCCCTCGTGTCTGTCGGTGAGTATCACGGGGGCGCTCGCCTCCTCCCTGAACGACTCCGGGAGTCTGGCCGCATGGCACATTTGAACGATTTTCCGCCCTCGGGCCCTACCAAGGTCGTCGAGCACCAACCCGGTGTCTCCTCCATGCCGAAATGGACCGTCGGGGAATTACCCGACGCGCCGGTCTTTACATGGAAGAAAATCGCTGCCTTCATCGGCCCCGGCGTTGTGATGGCCGCAGCGGCCATCGGTGGCGGTGAGTGGCTGACCGGGCCGACGAACACCGCCCGCTACGGCGCGGCGATCTTCTGGCTGGCGACGCTGAGCATCTTCTTCCAGGCGATCTACAACGTGGAGATCTGCCGGTACACGCTCTACACCGGCGAGCCGATCTTCACGGGCAAGTTTCGGATCGCTCCCGGTCCGTGGTTCTGGGTGGTCGTCTACCTGATCCTCGACTTTGGATCGTTTCTGCCTTATCTGGCATCGAACGCGGCGATCCCGCTGGCGGCAATGCTCTTACGGCGCATGCCAAACCCGAACGACCCGGCGGTGCATGTTCTGGGGATGAGTGACTCGACGTTCCTCAAGTTTCTCTCGCTCGTGATCTTTATTGCGGTGTTTATCCCCCTGATGTTCGGGGGGAAGGTCTACAACACCATGAAGGCACTGATGACCTTCAAGCTGATCTCGGTGTTCGCATTTCTACTGTTCCTCGCTGCCTTCTTCTCCACGACGGAAACCTGGAAGGAGATTAGCTCGGGATTCTTCAAATTCGGCACGATCCCCGTAATTGCCGAGGGCGATACCAACGCCAATGGCAAATTCGATCCCGGCGAGCCTCCGCACGGCTCGAACCTCGATAACGTGTTCACCGCTCTGTGGAACGGTCGAACGCTGCGACCGATCGACTACTCGCTGCTGGGCTTTCTGGCCGCCATGGCCGCTCTCGCCGGGAACGGTGGACTGACCAACACTCCGGTCAGCAACTACACCCGTGAACAGGGTTGGGGCATGGGGTCGCATGTGGGAGCGATTCCCAGCATTGTCGGGGGGCAGGAGATCACACTCTCTCACGAGGGATGTGTGTTTCAGGTGACTGAAGAAGCGATGCCCCGCTGGCGACGCTGGCTCAAGCATATTCGCCGGGAACAGTGGATGTTATGGGTGCCCGCGTGCTTCGTCGGTCTGGCGATGCCCAGCATGCTGTCGATCCAGTTCCTGCAGAAGGGCTCCGTCCCGAACGACAAATGGCTCGTGGC
>CANJZR010000502.1 GCA_947479075.1 Planctomycetaceae bacterium | reverse complement strand
TCGCACAGCATCGCGCGCGTCCTTGAACGCCGGGAGGAGACAACACTGTTTGAAGTCGACATCCTGACCGGACGCCCCCATCAGATTCGAATTCACCTGGCCAGTATTGGATACCCGCTCTTCGGCGACCCGCTCTACGCGATCGGCGGCCTGCCCCGTTTCGACGACCCCGGACTCCCCGGTGATTCGGGATACTGGCTGCACGCCAAGCGTGTGGTGTTTGATCACCCGACGACCGGGATTCAGCTCGAACTCACGGCTCCGCTACCAGAACTACTTTGCCTCAGGCGGACGCTGCCATCGGTACCTCCGGCCAAGGAATGAACCCCAAAACACACGAAGGCTACGATACGTATCAGGCGATTGACTCTCAATTCCAAGAGTCCGTCACTGATGAATCGACTTCCTCATCAATCGTCCGGGTTAACACGCACTCCCTCGTTCTAAATTTCGTGTATTTTGTGTCTTTCGTGGTTCCCTCAGACACAGTGTAAACTCAGAGGCGTTCGACGACTCGAAATCTCATGGATTCGGAACTGCTGGAGTCTCCGTCGGCGTCTCCTCGGCCGGTACGCGTGGCAATGCCCTTCGCCCTTCCTTCGCTTTCAACCAGGGCCGCAGCACAGCCGGCGTCACGCCGGTTTCGCGAACATCCAACTGTTTCAGCGCCGGAAGCTGGTCGAGCAGCGGCTGCAACCCCACATCCGTGATGGCCGTCCGGCTGAGTGTCAGCTTCTCCAGTTTGGTCAACCCGGCCAGATCCTTCAGCCCGGCGTCGGTGATCTTTGATCCCGCCACATCGAGTTCGCGCAGAGACTTCATATCAGCCACGTACTTCAGTGTGGCGTCGGTCACATCTTCATTGGCCATCTGCAGGACCACGGCATCAGGAATACGAGCCAGAACGGAATAATCCTTCTGGTCCCAACCCGTCAATGTGAGCCGTCGTTCCCCATCGACCTGAACATCATGTGGTCCCAGATCGATCGGGGCGAATCGCGTGATCGCCGCCGGCAACGTAATGCAAATAAGGCCCAATGACACCAGCAGCGCGGGCCAGATCTTGAGGGTCCAGACTCGTTCCGATGACACCACTCGCAACAGGTTCACGAATGTCACTTGAACCAGCCACAACAGCCCTCCCAGCACCAGAGACAAAACTCCGACCAGAAAGACTTTCTCCAGGATCAGATCCACGAACATCTCCGAATGCAGCTGAGAGCCGAACCATCGTCCCTCCGAGTCGCCAGCCTATTGTGTCGCATGATGGCCGGGGAACTCAATCGACACGGTGGAGAAACCGCTCGCCATCCGCGATCGACCATCTGAACACGCCTTAACGATTAATCCGCCTTCAACGAACGATTCGATTCAAGCCGGATCCCCTTCCGTGGGTTCGACTGAACTCGGTCAGCCCCTCGGTCGATACCCCGAAGTGACTGGGTGTCCTTGCACCCCCATCGGCAAGAGTTGCCGATAGACATGTCGGGACTCGGGACGGGATGCGGTTATGACTCTGTTACATCGTGTTGGAGCGGGTTTGATTCTGATGGGAGGCCTCCTCCCGGCCCAGGTGAATGCCGGCTGGCCGTGGTTTGGGCGTGATTGCGGATGCTCCGCCCCACCGCCGGTTGCCAGCTGTGGACCGATTTGCCAGTCCGCTCCGATGATGGCTCCGCCACCAGTCATGTACCCGCAAGCTGCCCCCTGCTGCGGAGGCCAGCCTCACCTGGGACGCCTGCCCCGCCAACGGCACCACAATTCCTTTGTCTATCGCTCACGGACCCGCATTCGCATGCGCGGCAACGGCATGGACAACTCCTACTTCGGAGCCCCAATGATGGGAGCTCCCGCCATGGGACTCCCGTCGACTGGCTGTGGCTGCGGAGCCTCGGCTTCCATGCCCATGATGATGCCAGAGCAGTCGATCATCGTTCCTCAATCTTCGATGATGTCCCAGCCTGTCATCACTTACCAGAACGTGCCGAAGACGATCATGCGTCAGGAAGCCGTTCAGGTCCAGGTACCAACGACGACCTATCAGCAGGTCGCCGTCGATGAAGGCAGCTTCCAGCAGGTCTGGGTTCCCCGCATGGTGACGAAGTCGGTCCCACGCACAGTGATGACGACACAGGTCCAGTACCGTCAGGTGCCACAGACCGTCTACGAACAGGTTCCTCAACTCTCATCCACCAGCGGCACCTTCGGTTCGTCCTTTGCTCAGGGACCATCCTTCCCGATTGCGACGCCGACCACTGTGACACCCATTCAGAACTTTAACACCCCGACCCCGGTGAATCCTGTCCCCACACCGATGGGCGAGACAGCGACCGCTCCTCAGGCTGCTCCTCAAACGAGCCAGGTCCAGGACTGGCAAAAAGTCCGGCAGCGTTCCTCAACGATTGAGCAGCAGTCGTATGAGTACGAATCGAAGGACACCAGCTCCGGCTACCTGGTCCCCAAGGCCGCTGGCCGATTCTCGTCCTCTCGGCGATAGTCCTGGCAACTCCCCAATCTGAATGACCAAGCGGCAGGTGAAAACCTGCCGCTTTTGCTTTTGAGGGGGGACTTGCTCTCAGCCCAAAGTTCTGGCGTGGGACTGCATCTCCTCGAAGCTCTACGTACAAGGGTGGCCTCGCAGGACGTTGCAAAACTCGAACGAGGCTTCCCACACCTGCAAACGTCCTCCCCTAAACCACGGCTACGATGACCAGACTTGCGAGTGCCGATAGCGATGCGACGATCATTTTGCGTGAAACCTGCATGCGATCTTCCTCCTGGTTCAAGATCCGACGAATCCGTGGAATCAGCTGATGTGAGATCGAAGTGCCCAGCACCCATTCGGGCGAAGAGTTGGTAAACGCCATTTGAACCAGCATTTCTGCATAGTTCTGCGGTGCATTGATGTGAGTCAGAACCGTCGTGTCGCAGCAGTGTTCGCGTTCGAGGCGGACTCGGTTGGAAAGTCTCCAGACAACAGGATGAAAAAAGAGCACTGCCTCAATGACTCTCTGTAACAGGTTGATCAGGTTGTCCCACCGCCGGACATGTGCCAGCTCGTGCAGCAGTATCATTTCGAGCTGTTCTGCCGAAATCCCGGACAGAGTCGAGGCGGGGAACAGAATCAGTGGTCGAAAAATACCGACCAGGATGGGCATAGAGATTTTGTCCGTCACGCCAAGTAGAACCCGCTGGCGAAGATTCAATGTTGCCCGCAACTGGCGACACATCACCGCAGCTGGGTGAGAGGAATCGAGAATCTGACAGCGGCGCCGAAAACGTTCGGCATGGCGTGGGCCCTGCTGGTTATTGTCTGAGTACCTCGACAAGCATCGGGCCATCTGGGAGAAGGACTTCATCTGGGTGAAAATGGACCAGCGATGGGAACACTGCGAAACCGTCATGGAACCGATTCGAGGCCAGGCTCAAGGCGGAATCCCCTGGATTGCCATCCTCGACTCTGACGGCAAAACCCTCTCCACTTCCAACACGGCCCAGGGCGAGAATATTGGCTACCCCAGCGATGACACTGGCCGGAAGCACTTCCGCTCGATGCTGGAGACAACCGCCATCCGCCTGACGGCCGATGAGATTACTCAATTGATGGCCGGGTTCGATGGAAAAT
>CANJZR010000501.1 GCA_947479075.1 Planctomycetaceae bacterium | reverse complement strand
GGAGACCCTGCGGTCTCGCATGCAGGCTGTGCAGGCCGAAATCACCACCGCCGAAGGTGGCTCGGGCCGATCCACGGCATGGGCTCCCTCCGGGTTCTACAGTGACTACCACGCCACGACCGGGTTCATGCTCGGTGGAGTGGGAGCCCTTGTGAGCCTGCTCGTGAACGTGGTGAGCGCACCGATGGCCGGGAAAAGTCCTCTGGAACTGATCCGGGTCTATCTGACCTTCCCGCTGGGAGAGCGGGCGTTGGCACTGGCCAGCGGCAGCAAGGACGTTTATGCCATCCCGGACGGCATGATCCTCTCGCTGGGGTGCTGTCTCTACATTGGGACGGGCATGTTGCTGGGGATTCCGTTTCACATGGCATTGATGCGGTTCACCTCCGGCAAGTCGCTGGGCGTTCGCCTGGGCTTTGCCACGGTGCTGGCTCTGCTGCTGTGGTTCGTGAACTTCTATCTGGTTCTCACGTGGTTGCAGCCGATGCTGTTCGGCGGTCACTGGATCACCGATTCGTCGATCCTGCCGCCGTGGGTGGCGGCCGTGACTCACGTGATCTTTGGCTGGACGCTGGCTCTGCTGCTTCCGTTCGGCAAGTTCGTGCCCTACGAGCAGCCGCACGATCCCGAAGCTGCTCCCTCACACTGAGGCCGATTCGTTCTGAAGCACGCTCTGTAATGGAGCCGCAGAACCCGGTGAAACTCACCAGCCTCCTTCCCGTCCAATCGTCCCTGACACCCTGAACAGTGCTATGGATCAAACCATGTCTACTCCTGCGACGGCTGAATCCCCACGCCAAGAGAATCTGGTCGATGAACGACTGGTCTTCTGGTACTTCGTCGCAGCCCTGACCTACATGCTGATTTCGATGCTGGGGGGTCTCCTGATGGGGCTGCAATTGCTCCGCTGGAACCCGCTTCCCTTGAGCGAGTACCTCTCGCCCGGTCGCTGGCGCATGGTGCATACGAACGCCATCGCTTATGGCTTCCTGGCGAACGGGTTCCTGGGAATGATGCACTGGGTCGTGCCGCGTTTGTCCTTGCGTCCGGTTCTTGACAAGCGGCTCTCGCTGTTCATCTTCGCCGCGTGGCAGGTGGTGGTGCTGTCGACAGCTGTCGGTCTGCTGCTGGGCGAGGCCCAGGGGCTGGAATGGGGCGAAACCCCGGTGTGGATCGACCCGCTCGCTCAGGCTGGTCTGCTCCTCGTCGCAATCAACTTCGGTTACCCGATCATCAAGGTGAAGGGGCCAATGTATGTGACGCTGTGGTACTTCCTCGCTGCTCTGGTCTGGACGTTCCTGACCTATGCGATGGGGAACTTTGTTCCACAGTACGCCGTCACGGGAACAGCTGCTGGTGCAGTCGGTGGTCTCTTCATCCATGACCTGGTCGGACTGTTTGTGACGCCGATGGGCTGGGGGATGATGTACTACTTCGTCCCGATTCTGCTGAAGCGGCCGATGTGGAGTCACGGGCTGTCGCTGGTTGGTTTCTGGGGGCTCGCGTTCTTCTACCCGCTGCAGGGCATCCACCACTTCCTCTACACGCCGATTCCCATGTTCCTGCAGTACGGAGCTGTGCTGTCGACGATCGCTCTGGAGTTCGTGGTGCTGACGGTGATCATTAACTTCGTCGGGACCCTCAAGGGGACCGGGATGTTGTGCCTGAGTAACCTGCCACTGCGGTACTTCTACACGGGGATCACTTTCTACTTCCTGACCTGTTTACAGTGTGCACTGCAGACGACGATGACCTTCCAGGCGTTGATTCACTTCACCGACTGGGTCGTGGGCCACGCTCACATGGTCATGTTCGGGGTGTTCAGCATGTGGATCCTCGGCATGATGACCTATCTGGTCCCCCGTCTGCTGAAGACCGATTGGTACAGCGAGGAATGGTGTTACTGGCACTACTGGGCCTCGGCCGGCGGACTGACTCTGATGGCTGGTGACCTGATTCTGGGCGGCCTGTTCCAGGGCTGGTCGTGGGCTGCTCTGCAGCCTTGGGATAAGTCGATCACCGTCTCTCATCCCTTCTGGGCGGTGCGAATCGTGGCCGGTCTCCTGATGTTCCTGGCTCAGGTGCTGCTGTCCTACAACCTCTACAAGACCTGGCAGAAGTCGCCACTGCGTCTCGGCGATGAGACCCTGACCAACGTGGTGCCTGCCACGACGTGATCAGCTTTCGCTTCACCGTGTGAAGTGAATTCGCGTCTCCTGACAACTCCCTACCCTCAAAACAGACCACTCCCATGTTCGAAAGTAAGTCTGGAATCTTTCTGGTGGCTGGCATCGGGTTCTTCGGCCTGGCATTCCTGTCGAATGCTCTCGTCCCGGCGATGATGTACCGCCACCTGCCTGAGAAAACCGTCAAGGAACTGGTGAACGGAAATCTCCGCTACCAGTTCGAAGACCTTGCTCAGCGGTATCCCGATGCGTTCAAAGCCGCTTACGGAGAACCACCGGAAGATCCCGCTAAGGCTGAGCTCTGGTACAACGAGAAGTGTGCCGAGTCACTGACCATCGGTCGCAAGATCTACACCGGAGAAGGCTGCTGGCACTGCCACAGCCAGTTCGTTCGCCCTGTGTCGAATGAGGAACGCCGCTGGGGCCCGGTCTCGAAGACCTGGGAATACCAGAATGAATTGCAGCGTCCGGTGATGTTCGGAACCCGTCGTGTGGGGCCTGACTTGAGCCGTGAAGGTGGTCGCCGTTCCAGCGACTGGCAGGCAGTGCACCTCTTCAAGCCGGTCACGCTCTCTCCCGGTTCGCCGATGCCGGAATATCCGTGGCTGTTCGATGGGGCGCCTGACAAACCGAACAAGCGTGGGTTGGCTCTGTTGACCTACCTGCAGTGGCTCGGGTCATGGCACGAAACCTACCCGTACTATGAAGACTACGAGGCCAGCAAGATCCTGCCGACGCCGAAGGGCGAGGGGGAGTCCGAGGAGGAGGCACCCGCTGAAGAGCCTGCCGCCGAGGCTACGACTTCGGAGGCCCCAGCTGCCGAGGCTCCTGCTGTCGAAACTCCTGCTCCTGCCGCAGAACCCGCCGCAGAGGCGAAGCCTGAGCCAGCTGCAACCAGCGATGCTCCCAAGAACGAGTAGACCCGGAGCCTCGTGCGACCGCGTTCATTTCATCCGTTCAGCTTTCTGAAAGCCCGACGATGTCGACCAATCAGCCCAACTCCCGAATTCCTCTCTGGACCTGGATTGTCGGAGCAGCTGTGCTGATTCCCACGATCCTCGGCTTCGCCAACAAGTTCCTGGACCTGATCATCATCGCTCAGGGAGACGAGGAAGGGGCGTTCGCCCTGACCCCCATGATCAACTATCTGCTCGCCACAGCAGGGTTCTTCTGCATGCTGATGTATGCCGTGACCCAGGGGGCGTTTCACGACATCAATGCTCCCAGCCATTCGATGTTTGAGAATGAACTGGAACTCGACCGCCGGTCTGCCAAACCCTAATGCTGCCTGACCGAGTCTCCGAACACAATCCACCTCTGGTTGAGAAGAACATGCCTACCAGCGAACGAGCCAATGCGGAACTCGAAGGCCGCAACCACACCTACTCTGGACACGTGATTCCTTGGTTTGTGCGATTGATGTGGCTGATTTTCTGGGCCTTCG
>CANJZR010000500.1 GCA_947479075.1 Planctomycetaceae bacterium | reverse complement strand
GCCCCTGAGAACCTCAATGGCCTGACCGGCCGTCAAACCGGTCGGGGCAAATCGAGCGACGGGGAGCTGGAGGAGATCATTCAACAGGTCCTGGAATAGGGCCTGAAGTCTGAGCATTTCTTTCGGCCCCACAGGAAAAGGAGCTGGCCAAATTCGGGCTGCCCTCGAAGTATTGTCCTCAAGTCGTGATGATACCCGGTCACGACAGCCCGTCAGCTGATCACACTGGCTCATTCATATGTTGCAGCTCATCGCGGAAGGTCCAGATCCCCGACATCGCTGGCGGCAGGCACTGGTATCGGACCGCGAGTATCGACTGGGCCGTTCCGGCCAATCCGACCTCGTGGTGGCCTGGGAGCCAGCGATGTCACGGCAGCATTGTCTGGTCCGTGCGCGACATGGCGGGGTTGACCTCGAAGTCTTCCCTCACGCCAGGAACCAGGTCTTTCACCGGGGCGAGGCGATTCAGACCGCCAACCTGTCTGGCGGTGAGAGTTTTGTGATCGGTCGGACACGGTTTATCGTCGCGCATGCGGATGCCGACGATTCGAGTGGTGGCGATGCTCCGATCGAAGAAGTGATCGTAACCCGGCAACAGCTGCAGAACGTCCGGTATGAAGATCCTGACCGCCGCATTGATGTTCTCGCGAAGCTGTCAGAAGTCTTCGGCCATACCCACGGTGAGATGGAACGTGACAGCCGTCTCGTGAGTCTGATCCTGACTGGTGTGCGATCGGCCGAGGCTGCTGCGATCATCGCCCTCGATGAAAACGAGTCGATGAGAATCCGCAGCTGGGAACGCCGCCGCGAGACTGCGGGCGCCTTTCGCCCGAGCCGTCGACTGGTGACCGATTCGCTGGGGCGAAAGCAGACCATCCTGCACTTGTGGGAACCCGGTGCTGGTAACGCTCCGAGCGAGAATGACTACACCATATCCGCGGAGTTCGACTGGGCATTTTGCACTCCCGTGAGAGGCAATCGCGGCCAACGCTGGGGGGTTTACGTTGCCGGACAATCCCCGGTGCATGCCGGGACCACCGGGCGACAGACATTGCAGGCCGATATCAAGTTCATCGAACTACTGGCCGAACTGATCGGCTCTGTCGATCGCCAGAACCGGCTCGAAGGAGATCTGTCTGTATTGCGGCAGTTTCTGTCTCCGCCCATCGTGGCAGCACTGGAGCGAGCTGGTGATCGCGAATCGATCGCCGCCGACCTGGAGCCACGGGAATGCGATGTGACGGTCCTGTTCTGTGACTTGCGAGGTTTCAGTCAGCGCTCCGAAGAGTCGTCGGGCGATCTGCCGGGCCTGCTCAACCGTGTGAGTGGAGCGCTCGAGATCATGACGCAGAGCATCCTGCAATACGGAGGAGTCACGGGCGATTTCCTGGGCGATGCGTCGCTTGGCTTCTGGGGCTGGCCCTTCGCCAGTGAAGAGGCTCCGCTCAATGCCTGCCGGGCTGCTCTGGCGATCCGCCGCGCGTTTCAGAAAGCTCGCGAAACACCGAATCACCCACTCAATGACTTCGAGATGGGGATTGGGATCTCGCATGGTCGCGCGGTCGCCGGGAAGATCGGGACCAGCGATCGTGTCACGGTGACAGTCTTCGGCCCCGTGGTCAATCTGGCCAGCCGACTGGAGACGATGACGAAGCAGCTGCGCGTGCCGATCCTGCTGGATGAAGCGACAGCCCAGCTGGCCCGTACTCGCTTTCCCCGCGAGGAAGGTCGGACCCGTCGTCTTGGTACCGTTCAGCCCTTTGGAATGGAGACCACGCTCCAGGTGAGCGAACTTCTTCCCTCGCTCTCCGAGTTTCCCGAACTGACGGACGAGCATATTGCCCGCTACGAGCAGGGCGTCGATGCCTTTACCGCGGGGCGCTGGAGCGAGGCTTACCGCTGCCTGCACGACATGCCGCCTTCGGACCAAGCCCAGGACTTCCTGACACTGCGCATTGCCCAGAACAACCGGACACCACCTCCGGGCTGGAACGGGATCATCCAGCTTCCCAATAAGTAAAAGAGCCGATGGAGCAAACTCCATCAGCTCTTTGTTGGGTGGACCATTGGTCGTGCAGTTCGTGGCGGCTGTTATTCCGCTTTTGCCACAGGTGTCGGATGATTGCGGCTGATGGGCACGCCGATCATCTGGCCATCAAAGACCAGTTTGTCATCGACGAAGCCCTGGAACTCGAACTTTGAGAGAATCCGGGGCATGACACGGGTGGCCCGGGCCAGAATGATCAGCCGACTGCCTGGATAGACCGGCAGGCGGAATCTCACGGTGTCCATTCCGCCGAACCCGAGGTAGTCGCCGCCCTGCAGGATGTTGTACTTCCGGGCGTAAAATCCGGCCAGCTGGGCCGCGGACTCACACAAAATTACCCCGGGCATGAGGGGGAAGCCGGGCATGTGCCCCTGAATCCAGAACTCATCGTGAGTGACATCCTTGAACCCGATCAGGCCGTGCTGTGTCTGATCGACCCAGACAACACCAGTCAGCTGTTCCATTTCGTGCCGCTGGGGGTTCACCTTTCGTATATCGTCGATGGAGAACATCGGCTTTTCGAAGTTGAACTTCTTGTAATCAAAGATCGGTTCTGCGGCCATGGTTGTGGGGCATCAAGGGAAATTCGGGACCCATGCACTCCCTCGACCGTCTTGAAAGTCGAAACAATCAATCCGGCTGAGGATGCGTGGGAGCTAGTACAGATGGCAGGATATCAGGCTTCGCTCGTTGACACGACCCCACATGATTTCGCAGATGTGAACCGAAGCTAACAGGTTTACTGGTCAGGAGATGGAGATCGAGAGTAGCAGTCCTGACGGTCGTGCGCCCGTCGGAGGAAGACGGGGCAGAGTTCGTTCTGGAAACCTGATTCCAAATGGGTTGACGCCCCCTTGGTTCCGATTAAACTCTGCATCTCCTTCAGGCCACCCGCCTGAGGGAATCACTCTGGGGTGGTAGCTCAATTGGTTAGAGCACCGGACTGTCGATCCGGAGGTTGCGGGTTCGAGTCCCGTCCGCCTCGCCTTAAGAACCTCTGACTGTTAGTCAGAGGTTTTTTTATTGGGGGAGTCTGTTTCGCTGGCTGGAACACGACTCGTGCCGACCGGCATCCGTGACCTGACCGTTTGTCACGGCTAAACTAACCGGGTATGAGCAACCCCCTCACATCCAGTCCGCCGGAACCGCTCCAGGAAGAGTTCTTTCTGACTGACGCGGCGTTGTTGCGTCGCTGGTTTCCCTGGCTGCACATTCCATCTTCGTTGCGGATGGCTTTTGATCCTCGCAAGATCGCACTGTCGATGTTGGCGCTGGTGTTGTTGTCGCTACCGAATCTGTTGCGATCATGGTCGCTCGAAGAGAAAGCGCCGGTCCACCTGGACCGCCCGTTTCCGTGGGAGCGGGGTTATCTGTACCAGGATGTTCCGGTTCCTCAGCCGCCCGCCGATCAGATCCTGGCGGATCCCTGGTCGGCCATCCGCATGGCCGTCAGCCAGGGGCCCCAGACATTCACTCCACTGACACAGGTGTTGCAACAGGGGCAGCAGCTGATTGAATCGAAATTTCACTGGAAAGAAAGTTCGATTCATCTGATTGAGTTGTTGTGGACGTGGTTCATCTGGG
>CANJZR010000499.1 GCA_947479075.1 Planctomycetaceae bacterium | reverse complement strand
TTCACTCGCTGGAATCGACGGAACCGGGCACCGAAGAGCGGCGTTTGGCCATTGAACTGGCGAACTATCAGATCCTACTGCTGGAACCCTGGCTGGCCACGGCCAAGGTCCTGCAACAGGCCCGCGTGCAGGTCGCCCAGGACAAAAAGTCATCGCAACGCTCTCCATTGCTGTCCCGCTGGGACGTCCGTCCAGGAAGCGACGATCTTTCACCTGCGGGAATCGCAGCACGGCAGATTCAAGCCACAGTTCTGGAGTGCGATCAGGGACTGATGGTGCTGGTGAACTGGCTGGAAGACAATGCCCAGTACCAGCCCGGTCGGATGTGTGCCAAGGATGTGCGGATTCTGGTCAATCGTGACGTCGTCCAGGCCTGCGAAATGACCACGACGGGCCTGCACCTGCACACGCTTGGCCTCACCCGCGTGGCTGGCGGAACCGAGGTCCTGATCAAGGATCTCAATCAGTCGACTGTCATCCTGATCGCCAACGACAACCAGGCCAAGGATGCCCTGAACTCGCAGATCGCGAGAGTCCGCCCGATGGTCTCGGAGGCCTGGTCCAACCTCGCCCGAGCCAAGCTGGAACGAGTTCGCGATGTTCATCATCAACTGGTTCAGCTTGCACCGCCGGTCACGAATGCGGAGCCCGTCCTGCGAGAGGCCAGCCAACTGGCGGATCAGGCCCAGAAGGCCCATGAATCGGGTCGATTCGGCGAGGTCGAACGTCTGGCAAGAAGCTCGATGGCCTACCTGCGCGACTTGCAACAGACTCACTGGAAGATCGCTACGGGACGCGAAACTTCGCCCGCCGCCAGCCCACATACGATCTGTTTTCAGACGCTGCCCGATCACTGGAGAATGAAAGAGACACTCAAGAAGTCGACGCATGTCAGCGACAATCTGCTCAAGTCGGGTAACTTCGACGATACGGATGCCGTCTTCGTCAGTTGGACGAAGACTTCAGATCTGCCCGAGAATGCTCCGATCTCAGCCACCGCTCTGCTTGTCGGTCCCCCCGAGAACTCCTGTTTGCAGTTAAACGCAGTCATGGCCCGTGGCCGAACAATCGCGGGAACACTGGAGCAGTCTCCCGTCACCTTGGCCAGCCCTGCGTTCACGGTTTCTGCCGGCGACATCATTCGAGTTCAGGGACGCATTCAAATCCGCAAACCCCTCGAATCGACGACCGACGGATTGCTGATTTACGATTCGCTGGTCGGAACGACTGGTGCGTTACGTTTTACAGAGCCCACTGCTCATGGCAGCGGCAGCTGGCAAGATTTTGAATTCTACCGCGAGGTGGCACACTCCGGGGAAATGCGGATCTTCTTTGAACTCAGGGGATTGGGAAATGTCTGGTTGGACGACCTGAGAGTCACTGCCACTCCGGTTGACGGCCCCGAGAAATCTCCGAACAACGAGCCCCCCGAACCAAGGCGTCTGCCTACAAACGAAGGCAAATAAATCGTTCCTGCATGAAAGTTGCGGGGGTTAGGGCACAATCATGACATTTGTAAGGGTCAGGAGAGTGATTTTAATCACACTCGCTACGTAAGCGACCTCACGCCGATAGATAGTTAGCTCATGAGGGAGATTTAGTGATCTCCGTTTATGTGTTTACGTGTTGCTTCTCCGTTCGCGAGTTGCATGGGGTCCCCTCGAATGTCTGAACTTCGGGACATCCTGTACGTCGACGACGAGAATTCCAATCTGGTGGTCTTTGAAGCCACCTTTGAAGACGATTTTCATGTTCATACCGCTCACAGTGCCGTAGAGGCCCTGGAGCTGATCGATATGCTGCCGATTCCCGTGGTGATCGCGGATCAGCGCATGCCCGATATGACCGGTGTCGAGATGTTCTCCCTGATCCGCAGGAAGCATCCTCACATCCAAAGGGTCATCCTTTCCGGTTATGCCGAATCTGAGTCGATTATCGATGCGATCAACCAGGGGCAGGTCTTTCAGTTTGTCCGCAAACCCTGGCAACGACCGGAACTGTTGTCGGTCATTCATCGCGCGATGGATGCCCACGACATGGCCATGGAGAACACGAGCCTGATGCAGCGATTGCTCGTGACAGAGCAGAGCGCTCTATTGGGACAGGCCACAGCTGAAATCGCCCACGAGATGGGGAATCAGCTCAATCTCCTCCCGCTGGTTGAGTTCATTGAAGATGAATACACGCATGATACTCAGCTGATGCAGCTGGCGAAGATGGCCCGTGATTCGCACGAACGACTGTTTGCCCTGTTAAACGAAATCAAGGGAATCGTCCGCCAGGAAGGGACTGAGTTCTCGCTCCAGCTTGTCAGTCTCGCGGACGTGGTGCGTGAGCTGCTCTCGTTCCTGCGGTTCAATCGAGACATTCCGGCGTCATCCATCGTGGCCGATCTGCGTTGCGATCCCGTGATCCTCGGGAACAAGTTGAAACTGCATCAGGTGCTGCTCAATCTGGTGAAGAACGCGCTCGACGCAATTCGTGATAAACCCAATGGTCGCATCGCCATTCACCTTGGCTGCAACTCGGACTTTATCCAGCTGAGTATTGCCGACAACGGAATCGGGATACCGCCCGCAATTCAAAGCAAAATCTTTGATCCATACTTCACCACCAAGGGCAAGCAGGGTAACGGCCTGGGCCTGGATCTGGTGAAGCGGCTCGTCGAAGCCCAGCATGGACGGATCCAACTGCATTCCGAACTGGGGAAGGGGAGTGAGTTCACCATCAACTTCCCGATCATTGCTTCCCCTCCCGAGCAGCAGGTCAAGCTCGCGGAAGCCGGGCATTGACCGCACCGCATCGTGAACAGCGATCGACCGAAATTCTGATATTCCATTCGATACCCAGCCGCTGCGAAATCCAGCCCATTGTTCCCGTTGTGTCCTCCGGGTGAAACGAACTGACTCCAATCATCGCTGGCCCACGACGCCAGCGCCGCTACCCCTGGGAATTCAGGCTCGTTAAAGTGTAGGTTCAGCGATTTTGATCGCTGTGAAACCTCACTGGAAAGCCTGCTGAAATGTCTGCTCGTCTGATTGATGGGAAGGCGGTCGCCGCCGAAATCCGAACACGCATCGCCGGTGAAGCGGCATCATTTCTGGCCCGCACGGGGAAGGTGCCACATCTCGCAGCTGTTCTCGTCGGCGACGATCCCGCCAGCGCGGTCTATGTCCGGAATAAGCAGACAGCCTGCGAAAAGGCGGGACTCAAGAGCACGCTGCATCGGCTCAGTGTTACAACTACGACCGAGCAACTGCTCGAGTTGATCGCGCAGCTCAATGCGGATCCCGACACGCACGGCATTCTGGTCCAGCTGCCTCTCCCGGCTCAAATCAACTCCCAGCTTGTCCTGGATGCAGTCACCCCGCTCAAGGATGTTGACTGCTTCCACGCCGAGAATGTGGGACTGATGGTTCAGGGGCGGCCACGTTTCCTGCCATGTACCCCCAGCGGGTGTCAGCAGCTTTTGATTCACGCCGCTGTCGAGACCGCGGGCAAGCACGCCGTTGTGCTGGGACGGAGCGAGATCGTGGGCAAACCGATGGCCATGCTGCTCGTCCAGAAGGGGCAGGCTGCAGATGCCACCGTCACCATCTGCCACAGCCGTACGCAGAATCTGGCCGAGATC
>CANJZR010000498.1 GCA_947479075.1 Planctomycetaceae bacterium | reverse complement strand
GCATTCCAGAAATTCAAATAACCTCCTGAGATCTCTCGGCTGTCATCCGTCTCCGTGGCTGCATAGATCCAAGTGCCCGATTGGGAATGATATGTAACCCCTTGAGACGCCTGTCGGTCTGCGAGAGTCGGAACTGGGGAGATGATTGGAGTTCCGCTATGTAAGTTCCATGCGAACATCACACCGCTACTGTTCCCTGCCACAATGCAATCTTTTTCCTCGATGATATTCACGGAGTGGAAATCGTTATTGATCGTCGCCTCGAATGGACGGAGTTCACCGCCACACTTCGCATTCATGAGTCGCCAGGCAAAATCTCGAAAATCTGGTTCCTCTGGCGATGAGGGACGCATTTCACTCAGTTCCCTGGTGTAATTGAGAAGCTGTCCGCGATCATACAGATCCTGTGTGTGACGCATGTGTGAGGTATATGCCAGTAGCTGTTCGCGCCGGACAGCCTTTTCCAGCCGCTCCGTCTGTTGCAGCAGGTCCGCCTCCCGTTGCTCAGATTCCTCCAACAGAAGTGACTCCTGACGGCGAAGTCTCGTTTCCGTTTCGACAGCGATCGAAAGTTGGCCGGAGTACCACCACCCTCCGGAAGAGATCAATGCCACGGAGACACAGAGCACGCACAGCAGCAGTCCCAGTTCGGGATGGTGTCTGCACCACCGCAACGCTTTCTCGGGAAGTGAGACCGGCTTAGCCAGGATCGCGCGATCATCGAGAAACCGCTGGAGATCCTCTGCCATCTCCAGCGCGGTGGGGTAGCGCCGTGCGGGGTCCTTCTCCAGGGCCTTGTGGCAGATCGTCTCCAGATCCCGGGGCACAGCTGGTCGCAGCGTACGGACAGCGATCGGTTCCCTGTTCAGGATGTTCCAACTGGTTTCGACAGTCGAGTCGCCAGCAAACGGAGGCTGTCCGGTCAGCATCTCATACAGAATCACGCCCAGCCCATGGACATCCGTCGCGGCAGAAACCTGCTCTGATTTCCCAGCTGCCTGCTCCGGAGACATGTATTGCAGTGTCCCGGCAACAAAGCCCGTCTGGGTCTTGTTGGCGTCAAACTCTTCATCCAGCCACTTCGCCAGTCCAAAATCGGACAGCTTGGGCTGGATGTTCTTCCAGTCCGGGGCGGCAGAAGCGAGGGAGGCATCCTGTGCTTCGGCCGTCTTAATCGCATCCTTAATATGGGTCAGCAGTACATTTCGAGGTTTAATGTCCCGGTGCAGAATCCCGAGCTGGTGTGTCAGGCTTAGCCCCTCGGCAATCTGATGCACCAGGGAGGCACAGACCCGTGGATCCTGACGCTGGGGCAGGCTGGAGAGAAGCTGAGCCAGGTTACCCGCGTCGCAGTGTTCCATGACCAGGAAGGGGGTTCCGTTATGCTCCCCGGATTCAAAAATCGTCACGATCGCCGGATGTCGCATTTGCCCCAGGGCCCGCGCCTCGCGGAGGAATCTCCGTCGGGCGTTCGGGTCGGCCACCCATTTCGCATGCGGAATCTTGATCGCGACTTGGCGGTGCAATAGCGGATCGTCTGCCAGGAAGACCTCCGCGAAGCCCCCTGCCCCCAACTGCTGAATGAGATGAAATCGCTGAAACGTCGACGGAGCACGGATCCCGGAACTTCCGGTGTTGTCCAGAAATTCGATCGGCTCTTCGGCAATCTCGTTCGCGACGTACTCCCGAGTCAGCCCCTGCAGGAGCATCAGACATTGGCGAGCGTGAGTGATTTTCTTCTGCAGTTCCGTGTCGGCCACATCGAGCGATACTGGCTCGGTACGTTCTCCCGCGATCTCGCTCCCGATCGCGAGCAACAGGTCATCGAATTTGGAATTATTGGAGTCCGCTGATGTCATGATTCTGAGAGAGCAGTTCTGCTTGCAGGGCCTCCACAGCACGACACCACAATTTTCGGGATGCTTCTGCCGAGCAGTTCAGTTGACGGGCGATGTCCTCAAAGGGCAACTGCTGGATACTTCGCAGCTCGATGATCTGTTGATACGCCGGAGGAAGGGTCCGAATCGCCGCCTGCAGTGAAGCCATGAGCTCCGCCTGCATCACGACTCGACTGGGCGAGGGAATCTTTCCGTCGGGACAGATCGCCTCGAGAGTCGATCCGAGGGGAACCTCGCGACCAGCCTCTCGCTTGGCAGTGTCCAGATACCGCCGACGGAAATTCAGCAGGTTGTTCCGCAGGATACTTCGCAGCCAGCTGCGAAACTCGTCGGGAGTTCGACCGGAAAAATGGCGGAGATCCCGGGTCGCATTCAGGAAGGTGTCCTGAACCAGGTCCGACTCGCCGCCTTTTGACGTCAGGTGTAAGCCTAACTCCTGCGTGGCGATCGCCAGCAGGTAGTTCCGCTCAGCCGCCAGCATCTCTCCCAACTGCGACAACGAGAGACCACCGGGTGAATGCTCATCCGGCAGGTCACCATTGGAACTGTCGCTCGGCAGACTTCCAGCTTCACACACAAGACACCATTTGAACCAAAACCGGACGCGAAATATTCAAAGATTGTCGCATGTCGACCGGAGTGGCAGCAAGTACAGTCTGATTCAGAACTAGACGATTGTGGCTGTTGTTGAGTTGTCTACCAATCCGTGAATTATGGGGTACCGTCTCGAATAAGCATAAATCGAAAGGAGGCTGCCCCCTGAAAGGGGTATACGCACGGGGGCTATCGACCGATTATGAACCACCCTGACCTCCATCGTCTCGATAGGCCAGCAAACGGAGAGCGTTAAAGACAACCAGAAGTGTTGAGCCTTCGTGCATAAAGACTGCGGGGCCCAGACGGAGTCCGAGGATCGTGGCCGGTACGAGGAATACCACCATGCCGAGGCTGATCCAGAGATTCTGACGAATAATACGGTTTGTCATTCGACTCAGACCAACGGCAAATGGCAAATGATTCAGATCGTCTGCCATCAATGCCACATCTGCTGTTTCCAGCGCCACAGCCGAGCCAGCTCCTCCCATTGCGATTCCCACCGTCGCATTGGCCATCGCGGGAGCATCGTTCACACCATCCCCGACCATGGCCACTCCGCCCTGTGCGTTGAGTGATTGGATCGTTTTGACTTTGTCGTCCGGCATCAAGTCGCCCCGGGCTTCATCCAGCCCGATTTCGCTAGCGACTGCGCTGGCGACCTGCTGATTGTCTCCCGATAGCATAATCATACGACGTATCCCCAGGGCTCTGAGGCGAGCGACGACCAGTTTCGCCGAAGAGCGAGGGGAATCCATCAACCCCAGTACTCCGAGGTATTCCTCCCCTTTCCGGACAATCATGGTCGTACGCCCGTTGGCTTTCAGTCGGCCGACAGACTCTCGTAAAGCATCCGGAAGCGGCGTTCCTCCGACCTCACTGAATAAACTCTCATTGCCGAGGTGTACTGTTTGACCGTTCAGAGATGCCTGGACTCCACGACCGGTGAGACTTCGAACATCCTCCGCGGGGAGGATGGGCTCGAACTTCAATCGCTCTGTCCCCCCACGCACCACGGCTGTGGCCAGGGGATGGTCGCTGAGAGCTTCGACAGCGATGGCCACACGGAGCAGTTCATCTTCCGATGTTCCATTGAAGGCGACGACATCAGTGAGACGTGGTTTTCCCTCGGTCAATGTGCCCGTCT
>CANJZR010000497.1 GCA_947479075.1 Planctomycetaceae bacterium | reverse complement strand
GACGTACCGTACCCGGGCTCACGCAGAAGGGATGGGGGACTTCACTTACCGGACAAAGGAAGATGTCGAGGTCTGGAAAAAGAAGTGTCCCATCGCCCGACTGCGAGAGCGACTGATTGGCGAGTTTGGGGTGCCGGGTTCTGAGATCGCAGCCATCGAAAAAGAGATCACGCAGATGGTCGTTGAGGCGAAGGCCTTTGCCGAGGCGAGCCCGCCGCCCGATCCGGCGACAGCGATGACGCACATCTACGCCACCCGGTCGACGCCCGTGACGACAGAGCCGACGGTGACTGCGGGACGCGAAATCACCTTTTCGCAGGCCACGCTGGAAGCCCTGTCCGAACAGATGGCCGTCGACCCGACGATCTTTGTGATGGGTGAGGGGATTGGCGTGCGAGGCGGAAACTTCCGCACGACGGCGGGGCTGTTCGAAAAGTTCGGTCCGGTGCGGCTCTGCGATACGCCGATCAGTGAACGCGGTTTCGTCGGGCTGGCGGGTGGAGCCGCGATGACAGGAACCCGCCCGGTGATTGACTTCATGTTTGCGGACTTTGTGCTTGATGCCGTCGGCGAGATCATCAATCAGATCGCCAAGATGCAGTACATGTCGAGCGGTCGTCTGAAGATGCCCGTGTTGTTGCGAGGCTGCATCGGGATCGGTCACTCCGCAGCCACGCACCACTCGGGCAGCTACTATGGCATGTATGCTCAGGTTCCGGGTCTGTGCGTCGTGGTGCCTTCATCGGCCTATGATGCGAAGGGGTTGATGAAGCGGGCCTTGCGGTGTGATGACCCGGTGATGTTCCTCGAGCATCGGGAGATCCTGCAGACCAAGAGCATGGTGCCGACCGAGGACTATGAGATTGAGTTCGGTCGAGCCCGCATCGTGCGCCCCGGCCGCGATGTAACGGTGGTCGCACTGGCCCGGATGGTGCATCTGACTCTGTCGGTGTGCGAAGAGCTGGAAAAGGACGGCATCTCTGTCGAGCTGGTCGACCCGCGGACGGTGGTTCCGCTGGATGTCGAGACGATTCTGGCTTCGGTTCATAAGACTGGACGACTGTTGATTGTCGATGAGCCTCCGGCCTCGTGTGGATTCGCCGGTGAGATCGCAGCGCAGGTGGCTGCACGCGGGTTCGATGATCTGGATGCACCGATCCGCCGCCTGACGGGATCGTTTACGCCGACTCCATATAGTCCGTCGCTGGAAGCGGTCGTCGTGCCGAATGCTCAGGACATTGCCCGAGCTGTGCGACAGCTGGTGGAGGAATAACCATGGCCAGTGAAGTCCGCCTGCCCCGTCTTGGTTGGTCGATGGAAGAGGGGACGTTCGTCTCGTGGCTGGTCGCCGACGGGACCCGCGTAGAAGCCAGTCAGCCGATCTTTGAACTGGAGGGTGAGAAAGCCCTGCAGGAGATTGAGTCGCTCGACGCGGGGATTCTGCGCATCCTGCCCAACGGTCCGAAAGAGGGCGATGTCATCCCGGTCGGGGCACTGCTCGGTTACGTGTTGATTGAAGGCGAAGCCCCGCCATGGGAGACTGAGGGAGGCTCAGCTGCTGCTGCTCCGTCTGCGTCGAAGGCCGAGGCGGTTTCGGTTGAGCCAGCCCCAGCTGCACCGTCAGTGCGACGCATGGCCCGTGAGGCAGGAGTGCCGCTGCAGCAGGTCGCGGGGACGGGGCCGGGGGGACGGATACTGGCCAGTGATGTGGCGAAGGTGGGGGCTGGGGCGAGCAAGCCGGGCTCCAGTTCGGCGTTGAAAGAGCGTCCTTTTCCGGAGAGAAAGGCGACGGTCGCATCACCTCGGGCGAGAAGGGTGGCGAGGGAATTGGGCGTCGACTGGACGCGTGTCACCGGGACCGGAGCGAATGGTCGTGTGAGAGAGCGCGATGTTCGTGCAGCTGTAACGGATGGGACAGGCTCGGCGGCTCCTCCCCAGGTGACTGGGTGGCAATCGATGCCGATCAGTTCGCGACGGAAGACAATTGCTCAGCGGATGTCGGCCAGTTCGCAGCAGACAGCTCCGGTGACGCTGCATACGAAAGTCGATGCAACGGCTCTCGTGGCCGTGCGAACACGATACAAGTCGGAAGGGGCGAAAGTTGTCCCGGCTTACACCGACTTGATTGCCAAGTGCGTGGCCCAGGGGCTGTGCGAGCATCCGCTGCTGGCAGGACGCTGGGCCGATAATCGGATCGAGTACCCCGGTGTGGACAACATTCACATTGGGATCGCGGTCGATACCGAAGAGGGATTGATCGTGCCGATCCTGCGCGATGTCGCCCGGCGACCGTTGCTGGAGTTGTCGGCGGAGTTTCGTTCGCTCATTGAGCGGGGGCGACGCGGGCAACTCAAGGCCAACGACATGCAGGGGGCGGTCTTCACGATCACCAGCCTCGGTTCATTCGGGATTGATGCCTTTACTCCGATCATCAACCTGCCGGAGACGGCAATCCTCGGTGTCGGGGCCATTCGCAAGGAACTGGTCGTTCTCGACAACGGCAGCTTTGCCGCCCGCGACATGCTGACGCTGAGTCTGACCTTTGATCATCGCGTCATCGATGGGGCGCCGGCTGCAAGATTCCTGCAGGTGGTGACCGAGGCGATGCAAGCTCCGCCGGTGTGAACCGTGTCACGGACATGTGGTGGTCCGAGGGACGCAGGACATTGTTTCGGACCTCGTCGGTCTGTTCTTCGTCCGACTGAGATTTGTCGATGGACGGGTAACCAAAGAGATCGCCGAGAAACTCGGGAAGACTGACCGTGTGACACGTGTGTTGCTTTCGCGGGCATTCAGTCAGTTACGGGTGATCATGTTGGGGCGGTCGCCTCTTGGTCGCCCAATACGTCAGCGAGGAATTCCCAGGATCAAGTCCAACGTGGCTCGCCCTCGCTGACGCTGCGGGGTGGTGAAGAGTGATAGCGAGGATCAGCGGAATGAGTTCAACCCATGAACTCGACGATGACGCGGTTGGCGACGCACCGTCCCTCACGCGTCAGGCGGACATGCCCGTCTGAGACTTCGAGGAGGCCGTCAGCAACCAGCTTGTCGAACTCCGGTCCGGCGAGGGTGGGGAGATCGATGCCGTAGCGGTCTTTGAATCGGGAGAGCGAGATCCCCTGGCACTGGCGAAAGCCGACCATGACCGCTTCGCGAGCGGAGCCTTCACGGTCGAGTTGTTCGGTCTCTCCGGCGGCGTTCTGGCCTGTGAGTGTGCGTTTGATCCAGGTCGTCACGCTGCGATGATTGGTGCGACGGATACCATTCACAAACGCAGCTGCGCCCGGACCGAAGCCGAAGAACGAGTCCGCCTTCCAGTAGACCTGGTTGTGGCGACTCTCGAAACCGGGGCGGGCGAAGTTCGAGATTTCGTACTGTGAGTACCCGGAGTTGGGGAGACGGTCCATCACGGCTTCATACATCTCCCGTTCCAGCGAGTCGGGGATCTGCTGCAGTTGGCCTTTCGAGAGGCGGGACCAGAAGGTCGTTCCGGCCTCGAAGGTGAGACCGTAGGTCGAAATGTGCTGGACACCAAGCTGCGCGGCCTTGTCGATCGTACTGAGCCAGTGAGGGAGTGACTGGCCGGGGATGCCGAAGATGAGATCGATCGAGACATTCGAGAATCGGGCGAGCAGACGGTG
>CANJZR010000496.1 GCA_947479075.1 Planctomycetaceae bacterium | reverse complement strand
CACTGGTGGCATAAAGCTGTGCAGCAGGCCACCACGCGGCTCGATACACAGCGCGGTCGTGACGACGCGCGAGGGGACAACCTTCGGAGGAGGAGTCTTCTCTTCAAGCATGCGCAAGTCACGCCGACTCTCCGATGACCACCGTCGAATGCCATTCTCGTGATCGCCACGCTGCTGACCGGTGATCGATGTGGCGAGCGACTCTTCCGCCATCATTGCTCGCGCCCGGTTGCGAATCTCCTGGTACCCCGGCAACGGATGTCGATCGGCCAGAGGATCAATGGCGTAGATCGCATCAGCTTCGACAGCCCCGGCGGGCAGCGACTCCAGCGGCAATCGCAATCCAATCGGAGAATCGCCGGGAATGAGGAAGAGTCGTTCCGACCTCAGCGGCCAGGGGCCAGTCGCCCAATTGGCGTTCCCCTGCCACCAGGCACGCGTGAGCGGCAACGCATAACCGACCGGACGGCTGAGCCCTGTTTCCAGGATTCGTGCCAGCCGACGCCGATCCTCATCGGCATCCAGGTCATACTCACGAGGATCGACATTGACCGGTAACCGGCGTTCCTGGGACAGAGTATGCCAGACGTCCTCGTAGGCTGGCCGCATGAAGCGTCCGTCGACCCCCATGTGGTCGGCCAGTTCGACGAGGAACTCACCCGCGTCTTCAATCGCGGCATCACCGGAGATCGAAGGGTCGGCCAACAGCTTCGGGTTCGACCAGATGGGTTCGCCATCCGTACGCCACAGGCAGCTGTATGCCCATCGTGGAAGTGGTTCGCCGGGATACCATTTGCCCTGACCGTAATGCAGCATCCCCCCTGGTGCGAATCGCCTTCTCAGGCGATGGATCAAATGACCTGACAGTCGCTGCTTGTTGATTCCGACGGCTGCAGTGTTCCATTCGGCACCTTCCATATCGTCGATCGAGACAAACGTTGGCTCACCTCCCATGGTGAGTCGGACATCATTCTGCTCCAGGTGGTCATCGACCTTGTGGCCCAACTGACAGATCGACTTCCATTGGCTTTCGGTGTAGGGCTTCGTGACTCGCGGATCTTCATGCACCCGGGTCACGGACATGTCGAAGTGGAACTCGGTCTCACACTTTCCGAGAGGCCCCGAGATCGGCGCAGCTGTGGACGGATCGGGCGTGGCCGCCAGCGGCAGGTGGCCTTCACTGGTGAACAGTCCCGACGTGGGGTCGAGGCCCACCCAGCCAGCGCCGGGCAGGAAGACTTCGCACCACGCATGCAGATCGGTGAAGTCCTCCGCAGGCCCCGAGGGACCATCGAGGGAGGGAATGTCCGCCGTCAGTTGAATCAGATAGCCCGACACGAACCGTGCGGCGAGTCCGATGCGGCGGAGCAACTGCACGAGCAGCCAAGCCGTATCGCGGCATGATCCACAACCCTTCTCCAGCGTCACTTCAGGCGTCTGAACCCCTGGCTCCATCCGGATCAGATACTTGATGTCCTTGCTGAGCTTCTGATTCAGATCCACAAGGAACGTCGACGTGCGACGCGGCGTGACGTCGATGGACTTCAAATACTCCTTAAGCAATTTGCTGTCGGGGCCGCACTCCAGAAACGGCTGCAGGTCCTTCGCCAGTTCCGGTTCGTAGACAAAGGGGAATTCCTCCGCGCTTTCCTCCACGAAAAAATCGAACGGGTTGATGACTGTCAGGTCCGCCGTGAGATTGACTTCCACGCGGAACTGGCGAGTCTCGTTCGGGATCACCAGTCTGGCCAGGAAATTGCCAAACGGGTCCTGCTGCCAGTTCAGAAAGTGTTCTTCCGGACCGATCTTGAGTGAGTAGCTCAGGACAGGGGTTCGACAGTGAGGTGCCGGACGCAAACGGACCACCTGCGGTCCCATACCAACCGCACGGTCGTACTGATATTCGGTGACATGCCTGAGCGCAACGCGAATGGCCATTCTTACCTCGAGATTCTCTGTGAACTATTGCTGGGACTGCGTGGCGCCGGACGTTGGGATTTCAAAGAACCCATGATAGATCGCCGCACCGATGGCATTCAGACTCTGCTGAAAGCTATCGATGAACTCATGCATGCCCACCTGAATGATGTCGTGAATCGAGACCCGCTGCAGGCGAAGATTCAATTCTTCGCACAATTGTTCCGAGGGACACGAAAGATTGTTCCCCGTAATCTGTTTCAGCGAGGCCTGGATACCGTTCACGCACGATCTCATTGATCGCGGAAAATCGGGATCCAGAATCAGAAACTCAGCGACATTTCGGGGCGAAATACGCCCGAATCGTTTTCGGTAGGTATGCAGCGCGCTGGTCGACTCCAGCAGTGCCGACCATTGCAGAACATCGAGTGTCGAACCGACCTGAGCCACCTCTGGAAGCAGAATAAAGTACTTCACATCGAGGATGCGCGAGGTCTTATCAGCCCGTTCAATCAGGCGGCCGATCTGGGCAAAATTCCAGGCCTCGCCATGCGACATCGTGGCCTCGGTCACGCCAATCACTTCGTGGCTGTGACGTTTAACCCGCTCCAGAAAATTCGCAGGATTCTGGAGGATCGGATCGGGATTCCTCGCCGCTTCGCGGACACGCAAATAGAAGCGGTTAATGGATTCCCAGAGTGAAACGCTGAGCACTTCGCGAATGGTGCGGGCATTCTCTCGAGCGCGGATCAGGCAGGTCAGAATCGAGTTCGTGTTCCGCTCGTCAAAGAGCAGGAACTGCAACACGCTCTCCGCGTCATAGGCTTTGTAGTGTTCCTGGAACAGCTGCTCATCGCCGCTGGCATAGACGAGAGGAGCCCACTGGGGCACCCCACCCAGTGACATCGACTGGCTGACATCGACGAAGCGGGCAACGTTTTCAGCCCGTTCAATGTACCGGTAGCCCCAGAAGACAGAATCCGCAACACGACTCAGCATGACATCACAGTATGTTAGAGCACTTCACACCCGTATGCCGAAAGGACACCCCAGCCCATCGGTCCGCGAGCAGTCCACCTAGTTGTTCATCAGAACCCAGGTATCTTTGCTGCCACCTCCTTGTGACGAGTTCACAATCATCGAACCTTCACGCAGTGCCACGCGGGTCAATCCGCCGGGCAGAACGTAAACATCATCGCCGTAGAGAATGAATGGTCGCAAATCGACGTGTCGCGGAGCGAGTCGATCCCCCACAACGGTTGGAACTGTCGAGAGGGTCAGCATCGGCTGTGCGATAAAGTTGCGTGGGTTTGCGAGAATCAACTGGCGGCATTCTTCCAGTTCCGCCTTCGAAGCTCTCGGCCCCATGACGATCCCGTATCCACCCGATTCGTTCGTCGGCTTCACCACGAGTTCATGCAGATGATTGAGCACATAGTCCCGCTGGCTCGGTTCCGAGCAGCAGTATGTCGGGACATTGGGGATGATCGCATCTTCTTTGAGATAGTACTTGATGATCTCCGGCACCCAGGCATACACCGCCTTATCATCCGCCACTCCCGTTCCGGGAGCGTTGGCCAGGGTGACCCGTCCTGCCCGGTAGACTTCCATCAGGCCGGGCACGCCCAGCATCGAATCGGCACGGAAACACTTCGGATCGATAAAGTCATCGTCCAAACGACGGTAGATCACGTCGACCCGCTGCAGCCCCTTTGTTGTGAGCAT
>CANJZR010000495.1 GCA_947479075.1 Planctomycetaceae bacterium | reverse complement strand
TCATTCACTCCCATTCAGTTCGGACTGCGTAATCTTCCACTGGCGACCATCGATATTCTCATTGTGCTGGTATCTTTAGTCTGGTGCATTATTGCCATTTGGAAATACTCACGCTGGGTCGCGCTGGCTCAACTCCCCTACTTAACCTGGGTCTCAATCGCCACCTACTTACAGATATACATTACTGTGATGAATTGGGGACGGTGATGATTCGTCTGGGCTTATGTTGCATGTTTCGTGATCAACCGATTCGTTTTGCGACGACCACAGCGACGTCTTTGGGGCGTATGAAACGGGTGGACGCCCTCCACAAATTGAATCGACTGTGCCTGGAGAACGCGCAGGCCCTGATGGCCGCTCTGGGCTACTGCCACGCCCATGGAATCGGTTGCTTTCGCGTGAACAGCCAGATCCTGCCCATCAAGACGCATCCCGAATCGGGTTACGCCGTGGAGGAACTGCCGGACGGCGGCGAAGTCGTGAGGCTGTTTCGCGAGTGTGGAGTCTTTGCCCGCCTGCACGGTCTCCGGATCTGCTTTCATCCCGATCAGTTTGTCGTGTTGAATTCGCCACGTCCTGATGTGGTCGACAAATCGATTCAGGAGCTCGAATACCAGGCCGAGGTCTCCGAATGGCTGGGGGCGGACGTGATCAACATTCACGGAGGTGGTGCTTACGGAGACAAACGCAAAGCTCTGTCCGATTTCGCGAGCAACCTCTCCCGGCTCTCGCCGAGAGTCCGCAGCCGCCTGACAGTCGAGAATGACGACAAGACATACACACCGGCAGATCTGCTGCCTCTCTGTCATTCCGAGGGAATCCCTTTGGTCTACGATGTTCACCATCATCGTTGCCTTCCCGATCACCTGAGCGTCGAGCAAGCCACAGAGCAGGCCATCGCAACCTGGAACCGGGAGCCCCTGTTTCATATCTCCAGCCCGATCGACGGCTGGCAGGGAGCGAAGCCGGAACGGCATCACGACTACATTGATATTTCCGACTTCCCCGCCTGCTGGCGCAAGAAGTCTTTGACCATCGAAGTGGAAGCCAAGGCCAAAGAAGCAGCTGTGGAGAAACTGATGGCTGAACTAAAACAAAAGCAGAGTGGCTGACGTATCGATCCCGCATCGTCCGCAGGGAAGTCGGGTCGCCCGAAAATCCGGATCCCCCAAAAAACAAACGACCGCATCAAAGATGCGGTCGTTTGTGTGCTTCAAAATTAGAGAGCCTTGACGTTCTCAGCACATGGCCCCTTAGGACCCTGTCCTTCGGTGAAGGACACTCGCTGACCTTCCTGAAGGTCGTCAAAGCGAATGCCTTGCAGGCTCTTCGAGTGGAAGAACAAGTCCTTCGCTCCGCCGGTGTTAATGAAACCAAAACCCTTGTCAGTCAACTTCTTGATCGTGCCTTCAGCCATCTGTGCATTCCTAGTGACTACTTGGATTGATGCTGTTAGCAACGCCTGCCAATCTTCCACCGTCCATCTCGTCATCCACAGTGTATCCCACTTGGTAAACAAAACGCAATTGTGGACACTGATGTTTACAAGCCTGCGGGACACATTTGTTGAAAATTTTTGACAATTCTGTTCAAGCCGTGAGTCGAATCTCCTTCGAGGAGACCTGGCTGGTTCCTCCATCTCCATCCGTCAGAGTCACCCGAACCACCCGAGCAATATGGATGGAGTCCCCGAAGCACAGCGATAAGTGATACTCCGCAACACCCCCTAAGTAATCGCAGGCGTGGCCTCCGAATTCAGGGAGATCACCTGCGGGAGGGAATTCTTCCCTCCCGCAATCCATTCTATGGCGACACCGTTACACCGAATCTCAGGCAGGTCGAGCCGCCGGCCCCTGGTTGCCGAGCCCCAGTTTCTCCCCTGCCAGCCGCATCCACCAAAACAAGAATTCGTTTGAGCCTGTTCGAGCGTCGCCTCACTTGAGCCTGAAACTGCCATCGAGAGCGTGGCGAAACGTTGTGGTTGGGTGGCATTCGCATCGAGAAGCGAAGTTTTGATCCTGGTTCCAGGCACATGCCAACACGACTTCAACGATACGCCAGCTCAAAGTCAGTTGCCAAACCTACCCTTTTTGTTCGAGGCTTCAGAAAGCGAAGCCACAAGAACCCCGTATGGTGAATACTCAGCGACTTCCGAGCAGTCAGAAAAAAGTCGGTCATAAATCCATTACGATTGATAACTCATACAGGAGACCATCCATCGCCAGGAGTCCCGTATTGGACAATCAGACCCGACAAGCAGCTCGTTTATGGACACTGGCTCAACCAGCTGTGTCCGCGTTTGTGCTGTCCGTTGTCAGGGATTTTTCTGTTCGGGATGACGTGCTGCAGGAAACCGCGGTCGCGGTGATCGAATCATTTGAGAGGTACGACACCAGCCGCCCATTCGTCTCATGGGCGATCGGCATTGCTCAGAATCAGATTCGACTCTATTGGCGACGCGAGAAACGCGACCAACTGATTTTCGATGACGATGTGGTTGAGATGATGGCCGGCTCATTCAAGACCAGCCTGTCCGAGGAGACAGCTTCGCTGGGCTTTCTACGGGACTGCCTGAATCAGTTGGAGGGACGTGCCCGTGAACTCATCGAGATGCGGTACACTCGTGACCTGAAACCAGCATCCATTTCGGAACTCATCGGGATGTCGGCCAACTCTGTGGCCAAGGCATTACAGCGTCTCCGAGACCAGCTGCGAGATTGCATCGAGCGAAAAAACTCGTCGGAAGGATGTGCACCATGACACACATCCCTGGTGATCTGATCTCTCGCTATTTCGATGGCGATTTGACCAGTGATGAACTTCGCGAGTTGCAAGACTGGCTGAGGTCGTCATCTGACCACATTCGCGAATTCACTCGAGCCTGCTGGTTGCACGACCGCTTGCGCGGGGAGCTACAGTCGATTTCGCAGGGAAATCCAACGCCGTTGAGCCCAGCTGAAGCGTTGCCGCCTGCCTCTGCGCGGTATCAGACGCGGTCTGTAGCTATCACGGCATGTTTGATTGCGGTGGTCGCATTCCTTTCGCTCTTCTGGCTGGAAGTCGGCACCACTCAGGTCTCCGCAGCCACGGAACTCAATCGACTGATCTCTGCTCAGAACGATCAGCTCGACCGAACGTACGAGATCGATGTTGAAGAGATCACAGCCTCCCGTCGTCGACAGGGGGAACAAACAGAGGCCAATCGCCCACCGAAGCCGCCGCTTGATGGGGCTGTGCTGCATGTTCGTCACGGAGGGCAATTTGTACTGGTTCGCGACCAGCTGGATGGACGGTCATTCATCACAGGGAGCAACGGGCGGACGAGTTGGGCCATTCGTCCCGACGGTCCCGTTCGATTCAGCCGCGATCTGACCCGTTTCAATCGCGATCTTCCGGGGCATGAGCACGATATCCCTCTGATCCAGATCGAAGACGGCCTGAAACAGATCCGCGAGGCCTACGAAATCCAGCTGCTGCCGATCGAGAATGCTGATGCGGACAATGGTGGTCAGTCAGCCACACGACTCATGGTCGCTGTGAAGAAGCGCGGCCACCGCGGTCCGCAACGAATTGAGATCACCTATTCCGTGGCGACCGGGCACATTCGCCAGCTGCGATTTGTGGAGATGCCTTATGGTCCCGAACGGCT
>CANJZR010000494.1 GCA_947479075.1 Planctomycetaceae bacterium | reverse complement strand
CTGCGGGAGGGAGGTCCGGGATTTGACCTCTTTGAACCGAACACGAACTACGTCAAAGTCTACAACTCCAAGCGGGAATTCGGACGCGACGACTTCCGCCGCATGATCTATCAGTCGAAGCCCCGCATGCAGCTGGAGGATACGTTCGGTACGTTCGACTGTCCCGACGCCGGGCAAGTGACACCCAAGCGAAACAGCAGCACGACCGCCCTGCAGGCCCTGAGCTTGCTCAACAGCCCGTTCCTGCTGCAGCAGTCGGAGGCGTTCGCCAAACGAGTTGAGGAGTCTTCATCGAAGACCCCCGATGCCCAAGTCGAACGTGCGTTTCTGCTGGGGCTGGGACGCTCACCAACAGCCGACGAACGGGCAGCATCCAGTCGACTCGTTCAGCAATACGGTTTGCCGCTGCTCTGCCGGGCGATCTACAACACGCACGAGTTTGTTTCGGTGCGGTAAGCTAATCGAGGGTTTCTGGACACTCAGTCCGGGCGTATAACCTGGGTATGAACGCTTCATCACCATCGCTCAACGACTTTGCCCGCCAGCTCCTCACTGAAGCCGAGTGGGGCGTGCTGGCAACGCACTCGCACGGGCACGCCGGGTACCCGTTCTCGTCCATGGTGCAGTTCGCACTCGACGACTCGGGACGGCCTGTCTTCCTGCTCAGCGGCTTGGCTGAGCATACGCAGAACCTGAAACGAGACCCGCGATCCAGCCTGTTCGTCCGCGATTCCCGCGCGGGTGAACCACAGTCGGTTGGGCGCCTCACCATGCTGGGAGAGATCCACCTGATCCCCGAGGATGAGATTCCAGCTGTGCGAGAGCTTTTTCTGCAGCGTCACGCCAACGCCGCACTGTGGTCGACCTTTGGGGACTTCCGCTGGTTTCGCCTGCAGCCAGTTGAGACCTACGTCGTCGCCGGGTTCGGCAGGATGGGCTGGATCAAATAATGATCCGCGCGGTGGACACGCTACCGGGTCATTCGGAGCAACGTGGCATGTGGCCAGTTGACCTGCGAATCGATTCGATAGCCGAGCTTCTCCACAAGCTGCTGCATGCCGGTCAGTGAGCCACGGTTCAGATCGGTGTCGGTGGCACAGGCAATCCAGAGGGCGGGCGGTGATTGAGTCCGAAGATCGTTCTCAAAGTGCTGCAGTGTGGCATCGTTCCAGAAATACGGCAGGCCCTGCCGGGAGTACGCTGCTGGTAGATAAAACTTGCTCACGCGACAGGCGACATACTCCATAAACACCGGGTCGGTGAAGTAGCCGGGAACCAGCGATGACTCCACGAGCCCGCTCTGAACGAAGATTGGTTCTCCGGGTTGCCCCTGTGTGGCGATCAACTCACTCAACTCTCTCCAGCTCGTGTCGGCTGGCGATCCCAGCCGACCCAATTGCCACGGACGCAGTGGTTGAACAGACCATGCTGCCCCCAGGGCCACTAGCAGTCCGACAACGGCCGGCTTCCAGGAGCCAGTTCGCGTGAACCACTGTGCCATCCATAAGGCTCCTGCAGGAGCATACGCCACGCGGTAGCGCGGATTGGCCAGACTGGTGAGATCACCGACCGCGATGAAAGCGATCACCACAAGCGGAAATATTGAGCAGCCCAGCAGCAGCCAGTCAGCCTCCATCCACTTGGGACCAGCCGGGCGAGAGTTCCGGGCCAGCAACGCACCCGCGACCAATGCAGCCAATCCCCCCAGCGGTAAGCCCAGCCACCAGAAGCTGGAGATCGTCTGCCAGACAGATGCTTCCGGTGCCAGCATATTCAGAAATGGTCCCCACTCTCGCAGTCGCACCACTGCTGGCCACAGAGGGAGGCAGAGGACACCGAGCAGCAGCGAGGAGATCGCAAGATTCCGGCCAGCTGTGCTTCGGACGCCGCTGCGTACAACAGCGACAGCCAAAAATCCCCAGGAGATGACAACCAGAAGAGCGGCGGTGTAATGCGTCCAGATCAGTGCCGAAGCACTCAATGCCCAAGCGAGCGAACTGGGAAATGAGCAGAGTTTCTCCCGCCATCTCAGAGTCGCCAGCAGCACCAGCGTGGCGACCAGCAGCACCAGGCCATAGCTTCGCCCGATACGTACCTCATCCAGCACATCGGGATGGCACGCCAGAAGACATGCGGCGACACCTCCCCACAATGTCCCGTCATCAGCATGTGTTGGGGTGAGATGGCGAGCTGTGAAAAACACGACCACAAGCGACAGCCAGGCTGCCACCAGTGAAGGCAACCTCAACGCCCATTCACTCTTGCCAAACAATCCTAGCGATGCGGCCTGAAGCCAGCTCCCCAGCGGGGGAACGGCACCGTACTCAAGACAGCGGGACTGCACCGTACCCGGTTGCTCGGAGTCCAGCATCCAGTAGGAAACGTGCTCATCGAGTGCCAGTGCACCAGCAGCCAGTGCAGGAGCCAGCAATCCCCCCATCACGACGCACGCGACACACAGCAACAACAACCCCGGTCCGATCGGGAATGCGGATCGCAGACGCGAAGCGACGGGAGACATCGAGGCAACGCTCCCAAGTCGGGGGTCAATTAGCGATTTTCCGAGTGGATCTCGGCAGCCCACTCCTGCAACGTCTTCACCTGCGGGGCGGGATTTGCATCCAGGAACTGGATGGCCCGGACCATCGCCAGACAGCCCGGCAGTGTCGTCACACAAGGCACGCCGTTGGACACAGCTGCGGCACGAATACGACCTTCGTCGGTGCGAGCTCCCTTACCGCTGGGTGTGTTGAAGATCAGGTGGACTTCGCCGTTCGCCATGTAGTCGAGCAGGTTCGGGCGACCTTCCTGCAGCTTGCGAACGGTTTCGACCTTCAGTCCGGCACCCTCCAGCACGCGGGCGGTTCCCGCGGTGGCCAGAATCTTGAAGCCGAGCGAGATCAACTGGCGAGCGGGTTCAACGATCAGCTGCTTGTGCCCGTGGGCCATGCTGATGAAGACGTTGCCGCTGGACGGGATATTGGTTCCTGCGGCGATCTGACTCTTGGCAAACGAAGCGGGGAAATCGTTGGCGATCCCCATCACTTCGCCCGTCGATTTCATCTCGGGACCGAGGATGATGTCGACACCCTGGAAGCGGTTGAACGGGAAGACGCTTTCCTTGACCGATGTGTAATGCGGCCAGACTTCGTGGGTGACGCCCTGCTGTTTCAGCGAGACGCCTGCCATGATCTTGGCAGCCATCCGGGCCAGCGGCAGGCCGGTGGCCTTCGACACGAACGGAGAAGTTCGCGAAGCCCGCGGGTTCACTTCAAGGACGTACACGGTTGAAGACCGCGTATCAGGTTCGCCCGGTGCCGGAACATCACCGTCCATCTTCACCGCATACTGAATATTCATCAGCCCACGCACCTTGAGGGCTTTGGCCAGTCCGTAGGTCGCCTTCTTGATCTCCTCGATGATGCGAGGCTGAAGCGAGAACGGCGGCAGTGCACAGGCCGAGTCACCGCTGTGGACGCCCGCCTCTTCGATGTGTTCCATCACACCACCGACCAGTGTTGTTTCACCGTCGGAGATGGCGTCGACATCGACTTCAATCGTGTCTTCGAGGAACTTGTCGATCAGCACCGGATGATCGGGCGAGATGTTGATCGCCTCGATCATGAACTTGACCAGCTGGGCATCGTCGT
>CANJZR010000493.1 GCA_947479075.1 Planctomycetaceae bacterium | reverse complement strand
GAAGACGCCGCCGAACTCCAGCTGCAGCAGGACCACGTGCTGCGACTGGAAACTCGTCCCGCCAACATCGAAGGCAAGGGACGTATCACTGCCACCGACCTGGTGAAGAACGCCCTGCGTATGCGTCCTGACCGCGTGATCATCGGGGAATGTCGCGGCCCGGAAACGCTCGACATGCTCCAGGCCATGAACACCGGCCACGATGGCTCGCTGACCACGGTCCACGCCAACAACCCGCGTGACGCCGTCGCCCGTATCGAAACGATGATCACCATGGGCGGGGCGGACCTGCCCCTCAAAGCGATCCGTCAACAGCTGGCCTCGGCAGTCGACCTGGTCATCCAGGCCAGCCGTCTGCAGGGTGGCCCGCGAAAGATCACCTACATCACCGAGGTCCTGAACATGGAGCAGGACACGATCATCATGCAGGACATCTTCCGTTTCATTCAGGACGGTATCGACGCCGACGGCAAGGCGTACGGCCACTTCGAGGCCACGGGTGTTCGACCATCGTTCATCAATCGACTCGAAGCGGCAGGCGTCCGCCTGCCTCAGAATCTGTTTGCGGCCAGAGCACTGGGCCGTTAACCAGTGTTTCCGTTGCGTTTCCACTGTGACCCACATTCGATGCTGAGAGAGCATCCCCTCGATCCAAACACGTTCAACATTGCTGGGACATCATCATGGACCCGTTACTGATTTCGGGACTCGCATTCGTCGGCGTGACCGGTATGGTCTTCGCGATTGCATCCCTATTCAGCGAGAAGACCAGCAACAACGTGGAGGATCGATTGCTCGTTCTGGCTGGCAAGAAGCAGGCCAACGAAGCTGAACTGACCCGCGACGCGCTGCTGAAAGACGGCCTGGACGGACTGAGCGGTGTGTTCAAGTCGATCGCCGAGCGGTTTGACCTGAAGCTGTTGTTCGCCCAGTCCGACTCTCCGATCACGCCGGAAGTGTTCGTCATGGTCAGCATCGGATGCGGGGTCCTCGGAGGGGTCCTCTGCTTCCTGGTCGCTGCACAGTTCGCGTTCGTGCCACTGGCAGCTATTGTCTTCTGCATGGGACCGCTTTTGTGGCTCATGTTCCGTCGGGGACGACGCCTCAAGAAGTTCTCCACTCAGCTCCCGGAAGCACTGGCACTGATCGCACGTGCCTTGCGTTCGGGCCACAGCCTGGCGTCGGGGATCAAAGTGGTGTGCGACGAGATGCAGGAGCCGATGGCGAAGGAAATGAACATCACCTATGAAGAACAGAATCTGGGTATTCCGCTCGATCAGGCCTTGAAAGGCATGTACAAGCGGGTCCCCAACCTGGACCTGAAGTTCTTCGCCACAGCTGTCGCCATTCAACGTCAGTCGGGTGGTGACCTGGCAGAAATTCTCGACAAGATCTCCAAAGTGACGCGTGAACGCCAGGAACTGCTCGGCCACGTGCAGGCACTGACGGGGGAAGGCCGCATCAGCGGGATCGTGCTGATGGCCCTGCCGATCGCGATCTTCCTGTGCGTTTGGAAGATGAATCCCGATTACGTGATGATCCTCTTCACCGATGAGATGGGTCGCAAGATGGTGGCTGTGGCCATCGCATTGCAGATCCTCGGAGCCTGGTCGATTAAGAAGATTGTTCAGATCAAGATCTGATTCACGGGCCAGTCGGACGAATCGAACACTCACGTTCACACCTTCATCACCGGGGACTCTCCCCTCAAGACGATCAGCCAGACAGATCCGATTTCTCGGAACGACCGGAGCCTCTCATGGACACGAAAATCCTGATTCCCCTGGCCATCGCTGGCTCGATTACCACAGGGGTGTGGGCCGTCGCCAACCTGTTCTTTGGCGAGAAGGAGTCGCGGACCTCCGAACGCCTCAAGGAGCTTCAGGACCCACGCCGTCGTCGAGATGGCAAGGGCGAGAACAACAGCATGGAGGGGATGCTGAAAGCCGCAGCTCCGACGCTGTCGAAAGCGATTGCCCCCACCAACGAACTGGAACAGAATCAGCTGAAAGTGGACCTCGCCAACGCGGGGTACTCCTCTCCGCATGCTCCGATGATTTTTCTGTCGCTCAAGATGATCTGCATGGTCGTCTTTGCCGTGGTCGGAGGCGGTATCGGTCTGATCGTCCAGGGGGCCAACACGAATGCCCTCACGACACTGGTGGGCGTCGCTGGACTAGGTTTCTATCTGCCCGTCATCGTCCTGCAGGTGTTGATCTCGTACCGTAAGGAAGCCATCTTCCTGTCGATGCCCGACGCACTCGACCTGCTCGTCGTCTGCGTGGAAGCGGGTTTGGGTCTCGATGCCGCCATGCGTCGCGTGAATGAAGAACTCACGGAAACAGCCAAAGAGCTGTGCGAAGAGATGAGTACCTGCAACATGCAGTTGCAGATGGGCCGTCCCCGCCGTGAAGTGCTTCACGATCTGGGAATTCGTACCGGTGTGGATGATGTGAAGACTCTCGTGGCCATCCTGATCCAGGCCGAGCGTTTCGGATCATCGATTGCCACGGCTCTCCGTGTGCAGTCCGAAAGCATGCGAACCAAACGCCGTCAGATGGCAGAAGAGCAAGCCCAGAAAACAGGCGTGAAGATCATCTTCCCGCTGGTGCTGTTCATTTTCCCGGGCATCTTCGTGGTGCTCGTCGGCCCCGCCGCCATCATGGTGGTACGTCAGATGCTGAACGAAGGCTAAGAGCCAGCGATCAGGGGGCGTGAAAACGACTCTCCAAATGAGTCCAGTCTCCCCACACTCCCTTGAATCGCGTAAGATACCTCCACGCGGTCACCGAGTCGATTTCCGGCATCGGTGAGCATGGAGGTGCGTGATGGCTAATGTGAGTTCGCAGACGGCAGGTGGATCGAGCGGAACAGTGGCGCCGCCGGAGACACAGGCACCACCCACGACGCCCCCCAAAGCCCCCCGCAAATCGGGTTGTGGCTGCATGTTGCCGTTGATTCTTCTCGCGGCAACACTTGGATTCGCTCCACAGATCGTCTCAATGACGAGCCTGCGAAATCAGGTTCCGGGGCTGGTGATTGCGGGATTGCCGCCCGGCATTGTGATTGGCTCTGCATCCGCGGGCTGGCTGTCTGCCGTTCAGCTGAATGACGTCGTCATTCCCGATGATCAGGGGCGCCCATCGCTGAAGCTCAAGCACCTGACAATCTCGAAATCAATCTGGGAACTAGCGCAGTCACCCGACGACCTGGGGCGGATTGTCGTCGAACAGCCAGAACTCAAACTCTTCACCGATCACGGCGAGTCCAACTACGACCAGTTACTCAAACGGCTCAGCTCACGGCGAAAGAGCGGGAAGCGATCACTGATTGACCTCGAATTGAACGGAGGCGAGATCACGATTCGCGAAGAGACCCGTCCCAAAGTCGTTGCCAAAGCGGGCGTTAAGGCCCGACAGGTCAGCGAATCAGACACCGCTCCCGCAGCCCCTTCGCTCGATGGCGGTTTGACCGAACCTGAACCATCAGTAGACAACAACTTCCCCGCTGATGCTCCGCTCGAAGCTCCCGCGCCACAGCCTAAACTCACTCCCGCCAATGAGCCGCCTCTCGAAGGGCCACTGCTCGCGATCATTGATCTGCAAAAGGCCGCCTTCAAGAGTCAGGCGAGTGGCGAAGAGGAACTTGTCGGTG
>CANJZR010000492.1 GCA_947479075.1 Planctomycetaceae bacterium | reverse complement strand
TGCCCACTTGTACCGGGCGGATCACTTTCCCGCCGACAAGCAGCCCGCACTGATCGGTGGAGGACCACCAATCGCGGGCATGAAAGAGTTCGACGAGCGAATCGACGAGATCACGCCGGGGCGGCCCACAGAGGCACTGTTCTTTCCTTTCCCCAACACCTTCGTCGATGTCGATGCCGAGAATGAATTTCTCTATGAGGAGCTGAAGAACCGCCCTCATTCGCGGGGACAGATGCTCACTCCGCCGACGATGTCACCGGACACGATTCGCGAGACGGTGAAACGCTGTGGGTTTGTCGGGCTCAAGTGTTATCACGTCTGGTCGCCGCGGAAGCCGACGTTCGATTCGTTCATTGAGGAGTTTCTGCCCGAGTCACACGTCCAAGTGGCTGACGAACTGGGGCTGTCGATCACTCTGCACATTGTGCGATCGCGAGCCCTCGCCGACACCGCCAATCAGGAGACGCTGCGCAAGTGGTGCCAGAAGTACCCCAACATGCGGATGATCCTGGCCCATGCCGCCCGCGGGTTTAATGCCCACCACACGATTGAGGGGATTCACTCGCTCAAGGGGCTGCGGAATGTGTGGTTCGACACCTCTGCGGTAACCGACTGCGGGGCGATCGAATCGATCATCCGGGTGATGGGGCATGATCGAGTCCTGTATGGATCCGACTTCCCGGTCTCACATCTGCGTGGGCGTTGCGTAGGGCTCGGTGACAGCTTCCTGTGGATCTCGCTCAGCAACACTGACCTCAATGTCCCGTATGCCGATCTGAAACTCGCTCTCGTGGGGCATGAGTCTCTCCGCACAGTGAAGGTGGCTGCATTGTCTACTGGTCTGAACGACTCGCAGGTGGAAGACATCTTCTTCCGCAACGGCGAAAAGCTGTTCGGGCTGAAACCCTGATCGCAGCTGTCCGTCTCCGATGAATCCCTCTCTTACGCACCTGGTGAATCATGCTTTGTCTCTCACGTCTGATGTCCCTGACCGCAGGAATCATTCTGATGCTCTCTGCCAGTTCTTCATTCTCGGCTACGCCGACTGTTCTCGTGTCCTCATTCGCTCCCGGCGACCAGGGGGGGATTCAGGCCTATCAGTAGAACACCGAAACGGGGGCCATCACTCCCATTCATCGCACGTCTGGAATCTCGAGTCCCTTCTTCGTCGCGGTCTCGCCCGACCAGAAGTTCCTGTATTCGATCGACGCCAAAACCTTTGGCGGGACCGAGCCGGAACAGGTCGCGGCCTTCCGGCTCGACAGCAGTAATGGCAAGCTGACACTGCTCAATCGCCAGTCCACAAAGGGGACAGCTTCCTGCTACCTCGAAGTCGACCAGACTGGGAAGAGCGTCCTGGTGGCGAACTATTCCAGCGGGAATGTGGCGTCGTACGCGGTGCAACCCGATGGCTCTCTCTCTGCTCCGGTCTCGTTCTTTCAGCACATGGGAACGAGCTGCAACCTCGCACGGCAGAAGGAGGCTCATGCTCACTGCTTTGTGATCAGCCCCAACAACAAATATGCGTACGCTGCGGACCTGGGGATCGATCAGATCGTGTGCTACTCCATCGATCCCGCGACGGCCACGCTGACGCCGAACACCCAGCCGTTCGTGCGCACTCCGGCCGGGGCGGGTCCGCGGCATCTGACCTTCCACCCCAACGGGAAGTGTCTCTACGTCATCAATGAGCTGGCCAACTCGATCACTCGTTACGACTACGCGGCCGAGACCGGAATGTTGATCGAACGTCAGACGATCTCGACTGTCCCGGAAGGCTTCACCGGAATCTCCCACACGGCCGATCTGAAAATCACCCCCAACGGCAAACTCCTGTACGGAACCAACCGGGGACACGACAGCATCGCGGCATACCAGATTGCCGATGATGGGCAGCTGAGCCTGATTGAAATTATCCCGAGCCTGGGCAAAGGACCGCAGAATCTGGCGATCACCGCCGATGGGAACCTGCTGCTGTGTGCCAACATGCCGGGCAACAATCTGGCAATTTTCCACATCGGAGCCGATGGCAAGCTGAAATCAGCGGGACGTCCGACCGAGATCACCGGGCCATCTTGTATCCGCATCCTGAAGTGAGTTCGATCGAATTGCATCTCACTGGCCTGGAAAACAAAGCCCTCCGTGAGGCTGTCCTCGCGGAGGGCTTATGTTTAGGAACGGATTGACTTCGTTAACGACCTACTTCACCAGTCGATTGGGCTTCGACCACTTGACTCGCCCGAGCCAGGTCGTCCCATCCGCCCCCTTGGGATCGGGTTTATCGCTGACGATGTACTCGGAATCGGTGACCCAGGATTCGTCCGGGGTGATGGCTGCGGCGCCAAAGTTCCCGAGCATTACTCCCCGCTCGGGAAGCAACGCAGATTCCGAACGGCGGATGACCTGGAGGGTGACCGGATCGACCTGGGCCACGAAGATCGGAGCACGGTTCCGGGTAATATGATCATTGTTCGCACCGCGACGGGTGTAGCACAGGAAGAGGCCGTCGCTGTGCGTCAGCCAGTGAGCCTGGGTGTTATAGCTGCCGAGATCTTCTCCGTTGTCGAATGTCCACTTCTGCGGCGTGGAGAAGTGCAACCCGTCGTCGCTGGTCGATACGTAGGCAGCATCATCGCTCCTCAAGGTCAGGAAGTACTTCTGTCCGTACTTCGTCAGCGATGGCTCATACAGCCCCCGTCCACCGGGAATCGTCAGATCGTCTCCGCTCGCCAGATACTTCAACTCCTCGCCATCGAAAGAACAGTGCAACACGGTCGCGGTATACGTTCCGCCCTCTGGCCCCCGAACGTAGGCAGGAATCAGTATCGTGCCGTCGTCTTTCTCCAGCCACTGCACACATCCGGGAGCAACGAGGAAGTACTTCCCATCCGCATGCGGCATGGCGAGCATCTTCCACGACGAGCAGGTATCGGTCTGCGGGTCATAAACCGCGTAGGCACATTCATGTGACCTCGGCTTATCGAGCAGCTGTTCACCCTTCTCGCTGTACCGCAGCTTGATGCCAATCGCCAGGAGCTTCTTCGAATGCGACAACCACCCTGGCGTCACATCACACACGGCGATCGTTTCGTTATTTTCACCCTTTTGCCAGGCCAGCTCGGGGATAGCGGTCGGACCAGTCCAAGTCTTCCCCAGATCATCAGTCCGCAGATAGCAGAGCCCCGAATAGTGATCATCCGCATGAAGGTGCTTTTGGATGGTGACGATGACCGCCGGGCCGCCATCCTTCCCGTACCCGGGCATCGCAGCTGCGCGGGGATGGAACCAGCAGTAGCCGGGATTGAGTTCCTGATGGAGGACCTCTGCGTTGCCACGGTATGGGAGAACGATTGGTCCGGCCAGCGTGAGCAGAGACTGGGCAGCACGAATGCGGACATCGGCGACCTTATCATCGAGAAGTGTTTTGAGGCGGGTCGCACTGCTCACAAGACGAGCATCGCCCGCGAAGTTCGCGGCGTATGTCCGAATCGAGTCTTCCGGACTGAAGAGGTTTTCCAGCAGGGCCTGAGCGCCGTCCTGGTCACCCAGCAACGCCAGTGCGTTTTCAAAGTTTGACCGAGTCACCGCATCTGGACAGCGAGGCAGCTGGGCCTTCAGCCGGGGAATGTCGCTCGCATCGCCGACCTGTCCCAGTGCCCAC
>CANJZR010000491.1 GCA_947479075.1 Planctomycetaceae bacterium | reverse complement strand
GATGTCGACCGAGGACTCTCGATTGCCGTAGCCAGGTTTGAACTGAAGACACCTGTCCCGCTGAGAACACTGCTCCGTCAGATCGTCGAGATGTCGGCACTGCCCATTGATCTGTCCCAGGTGCATGACGACCCACGCCTCGACCAGCCGATCACACTCGACCTGAAAGACACCACCTTACGTGAGATCCTCTCCGCAGCCTTAGCCCAGGCTCAGCTCGATTTCACGGGTGATGCCCAGGGGATCCACCTGCAGCCAGTGAAGAGTCCGTAAACTGAACTGAACGCTCAAAGATGTCTGCCCCACCGCTTGTTGGTCGTCTGGCTCCTTCGCCCACCGGGGCGCAGCATGTCGGAAATGCGCGGACCTATTTGATTGCATGGCTATCGATTCGATCGCGAGGCGGTCGGGTCATTCTGCGAATGGAGGACATCGACTCGCCGCGCGTGAAGCTCGGGGCGGCACAGCAGGCGATCGATGACTTGCGGTGGCTGGGGCTCGACTGGGATGAGGGCCCCGATGTCGGTGGTCCGCATGCGCCGTATGTCCAGACCGAGCGAGTGGCGCTGTACGAATCAGCGATGCGAACACTCAAAAGCATGGAGAGGTCCTCCACAGTCGACTTTTTCTCCGAAACAGGCCGTCCTTTTTCGGAGAAAAAGGCGACTGACCTCAACCGCATCTACCCCTGCACCTGTACCCGGACTGATATCGCGGACGCAGCCAGTGCACCGCATGTTGGCCAGGAAGGTCCCCTCTACCCCGGAACCTGCTCACAGCGTCCCGCGTCAGCTGCGGAGTCACTGACTGCCGAGTATGCGTGGCGGTTCCGAGTCAGCGATCGAGTACTCCTGATCAACGATCTCTTCCAGGGAGAAGTCCGCTGTCACCCGTCCCGCGAGCTGGGTGACTTCGTCGTCGGCAAGAAAGACGGCACCCCCGCATACCAGCTGGCGGTGGTGGTCGACGATCATGCGATGGGGGTAACCGACGTATGCCGTGGGGCGGATCTGCTTCCGAGTGCTTTTCGTCAGTTGGAGCTGTACGAGGCGTTCGGCTGGACGCCACCGCAGTTCCTGCATGTACCACTGGTCATCGGCCCGGATGGGCGTCGGCTCGCCAAGCGGCATGGCGATACCCGCATCTCGGTACTGCGTGACCGGGGAGTCCGCCCCGAACGCTTGCTCGGCCTGCTCGCCTGGTCATGTGGCTGGCAGCCTGATCGACGGCCTGTTTCGCTGCCCGACCTGCTGGCACGCTTTGACCTCAGCCAGATCCCCCGCACGCCCTTTGTCATGACCGATGCATTCTGGCGAGAGCTGTGCGACTGAGCCGTTGCCGCAAGCTCGGCTATCCCCACAGGTGGATCGACTGCCAGGTGACGCAGACAATCCCCAGCAGCAGACAGTACCAGGCAAACTTATCCAGACTTCCTCCGACCACTGTTCGCAGCAACCACTTCAGCGCCACCACGCCAATGACGAAGGAGATCACCGCCCCCAGCGTGAGCATACCGCCGCTGATTCCATCGGCCCCCGATTCGAGGATGTCCTTGCTGTACAGGACGGTGGCTCCGAGGATCGCCGGGATCGCGATCAGGAATGAGAAATCGGCAGCTGAGGTACGACTCATCCCCACGAGCAGGGCCGCGAAGATCGTGCTCCCCGAACGGGAGATACCGGGGGTGGCGGCGATCGCCTGCAGCACTCCGATCCAGATCGCCATGCGAGGCGTGATCTGCTCCAGCGTCAGCACGCCGGGGGCCATCCGTTGCGAACGGAACATGTAAACGGACGTAACGAGCAGCCCGCATGCCGCAACGAAAGGTGTCAACGACTTCTCATTCAACACATCAAACAGCATCTTCAGCGGCACACCCACCACGACCAGCGGCAGCGTCGCGAGCACGATCATCATCACAATCTTCGGCTGGTTCAGCAGACGGCGAATGCGGTCGTGGTAGACCACAAGAATCGCCCCCAGGCTTCCCAAGTGCAGCGCAATGTTGAGAGCTGCACTCTCCAGCTTCTCGCCCAACAGTTCCTCGGCAATGACCAGATGCCCTGACGAACTGACAGGGAGAAATTCCGCGATGCCCTGAATAATTCCGAGCAGTACGATCTTGAATGCGTCCATGCGATTCGGCTCAAAAGAAAGTCATGTGTGCAGGCTGACCTGCTGAATTACTCGGGCTGCTTTTCCTCAGCGGGCTTCGACTCGGGAACTGCGGGAGCAGGAGCTGTCTCGGCAGTCGGGCTGGCCGGAGGAGTTATCGTCTCAGTGGCAGGAGGAGTGCTTTCCGCAGGTGCTGCGGGTTCAGTGGCAGGGGGTGTCGCTGCGGGGGACTCGGCAGGCTTTTCACCGGCAGGCTTTTCCACCGCTGGGGTTCCCGCTGCGGGCGTTTTCTGGTCTTTCTCCTGCTTGGCTTTTTCCTCAGCCGCCGCCTTCTCCATGATGACTTGCTGCTCCGGTGTGAGAGGCTGCTGTTGCTCGCCGGTCAGCAGTTCCAGGTAGAAGGCGATCAATGACCGCTGGTTGACGTTCGGTTCTGCCTCCAGAAACGCCTGGAGTCGAGTCTTGGCCGCTTCGTTGTGCCACGCCGACAGCTCCGACTGGGCCAGCATGAGTTCATATCCAGCGAGATTGTTCGGGGCTTGATAAAGCGCGTTGTAGGCGGTCACTCCCTCCCCCGGGATCAGCAAGTCAATCTGAGTCGAGGGTGCAACAGCGAGTGGAGCTTGATCCACGATCCCTCGCACTGCCGATTCCGCACTGGCCTGAGCCACCATCTGGATGAGTTCTTCAAAGCGGGTGTTATTCCCGTTCGACAGATTCGCCAACGCGGTCAATATGCGAATCTCCGTGACGAAGGGTTGAGCCGCCTCGGCCCCCGACTTCGGCAGCAAGTTCTCCAGTGATTCCGCCTGTTGCAGAGCGTCTTCGTTCCGGCCGCAATCGAGCAGGAGTCCCACCTGCAGCTTCTGCAACGCGACTCTTTCATTCTGGGGCTTCTTCGCCACTTCGACACGGTTTGCCTCCAGATACTCCAGGGCCAGCGCGGGACATTGACCATTTAACGCTTCCTGGAGCGATTTCTCCCAGGTTCCACCATCCACCTTGGCCTTCAGTGCCGCTTCCGTGACCTTTTTCACGTGACGTTTCAGTTCAGTCACAACGTTCTGGTTGACCTGGGTGACCTGTTTGAACCGCGGGTCATTCGGGGACAAAGTGGTGTAGTTACCGGTCAGGTGATAGAGCTCGACCATCTGAGTGAGGGCTAGGTCGCGTTTCTGGAGCTTCAACAACAAGGTCGCCAGCTCCTCTCGGGTCGCTGCGACTCCCGGGTCCAGCTGAACGGAATGCTGGTAAGCGCTTAAGGCCTGATACAACCAGACATTGCTGGGGTAGGCGACGCCAAAATTCGCTCCCAGATCCATATCGGTCTGATAGAGACTGTACGCCGAGTGAGCGAGCAGGCTGTAACCGACAGCAGACTGAGGATCGAGGATGATCCCCTGGCGAGCATGCCGCAACGCCGACAAGGCCAACGCCGTGGCGGTGTAACCCATCTGTGGGTTACCTCCGAGTAACCGCATCAGGGCGTTCTCGTGCGACGCCAGCTGAAGTGGTTCGCTGAGCGACGTTTGTGGCTGCCAGAGATACTTGTC
>CANJZR010000490.1 GCA_947479075.1 Planctomycetaceae bacterium | reverse complement strand
GGTGATGCTGCTCGTCAGCAGCGATCCAAACCCGATGGCTGTCGTCACAATCGTCCAGAAGATCGGGATTGCCAGCTTCTCAAAGACTTCGCGGAAGGCCTCCAGGCGGGGACGCAGTAGCCGGGCCTCGCGGTATTCGATGGCGATATGCATCACGGTGGCCACACCGATAATCGTCGTCAGCGAAGTCAACATCGAGCTGACCATGCTGAGCCGAAGCCCGGTCGATGCCAGCAACCCCATCGTCCAGAGCAGCGTCGGATGCACGACCAGCAACGGCAGGATCATCCAGCGGAGACTGCGGAACATGAAGACGATCACCAGTACCATGAGTATGGATGAGGTGACACCCAGCAGGACGCTGTCCTGCTCCACGTACAGGAACATGTCCTGCACCTGCACGGGCTCCCCGGCGACATACGTCTGAGGCTGATGCTGGGCCGCGAGATCACGGATCTTTTGAATCGTCTCCCGGCGCGGGACGGGGGCCTTCTCCGGAGGGAGGAGACGCAGCACGATCGCCAGCGTCCCCTTGTCCTCACTGAGCAGGACTCCCCGCACCTGACTCAACACCCCGTTGTAAATCGAGGGCATTCGCATGAAGATGATGGGGACATTTTTGGGCCGAAATGGCTTTTTCAGGTGCAGCGTACTCGACGCCTTCACTCCGGGGACCTTGCTGAGTTCCTCGGCAAACGACGCAGTTTCATCCAACACCATCGACGACGTGAGGTTGACTGGACCGGCCGCTCCTTCACGCGGCACTGGCGAGTAGGCCACCAGCACGAACTCGTCGCCGCCAAACAGTGATTTACTGGCTTGATAACCTTGCAGAAGCGGATCGGAAGGAGCAAAGAACGACTCAATCGACTCATCGAGCTTCAGACTCTTTGCCGGGCGATAGCTGATGGCTGTCGCAACAACCGCCAGCGCCAGAAGCACGTAACGCTGGCGTATGACAAACTGGGTCAGCCAGGCCACGAATCGGTCCGCAGTGGTGGGAGCGATATTCAAGAGAACTCCGCGTAGGTCACAGGATGGCCAAAGCGTCGTTTTGTAGACGATTCAGAGAGTCAAGAACAGTCGTACAGCGACAGTTTGCCCCGCTGAAATGGCTCCCTTGTTGTCGGATCGAACGGGTTGCGGTAAACATTAACCCACGAATTACGCTCGATCTCCGGACACCTTCATGCCGCTGCCGACTCATTGCCCCAAGTGCCAGGCCCCGTTTCCAGAATCACTGGAGCGGTTCGGAGCGAATACCGCCTGCAAACGCTGTGGCCAGGTCCTGCGTCTGCCCGATCTGCCACCACCGGAGGAACCTCCGGAGGCCCCGATTGAAGAGGAAGTGCCGGAGATCTCCAGGGAGGTCCCTGGCCCCAGGCTGCTGCCCCCGATTGACTGGCTGATGATTGACGCGTGGAGACTCTTCCGTGGACGGATGGGGCTGTGCATCGGGGTGTTTCTCACGTCCCTCATCCTGCGGCTGGCGCTGATTGCCCCGGAACTCTACGGCAACCAGGCCTTACAGAACCAACAGCTGCAAACATCGACGCAGGTCCTGATCGCTCTTGGAGTTGCAATCACGGTCGTAATCCGTATCGGGGTGTTTGTCTGGCTCGACATTGGGATGCACGTCATCCTGCTGAATATCGTACGAGGGCAATCAACCGGGTTTAAGGACCTGTTTTCCGGTCGGCCGTTCTTCTGGCGAGCCCTGCTGGGTACCGTGTTTTTTGAGATCGCGGTCGGACTCGGACTATTCCTGGGCATCCTGCCGGGCGTGCTGTTTGCTCTGGTCTTCTGGCCGTTTCTGTATGTGCTGATTGACACGAACGCCCCCGGACTCAGCTGTTTTCCAATCGCCGCAGCCCTGACTCACGGGAACAAGGCGGCCATACTGTGGGTTTTTGCCATCAGTTTTGTGATCTGCGTGTTTGGTTTTCTCTCGCTGATCATCGGGGCCTTCATCGCTTTGCCATACGTTCAACTCCTGTTCGCCCTGGCCTACGAATCCATTGCCCACGGGCTACCCGACCGGGATGACGAGTAGCCGTAGCTCACACCGAAGAAGCGGATCATGTGAACCAGCCGCCACAGGTTCATCTTGATCTCATTCTCCCCCTCGCCCCATCCCCCACTCTCCCCCTCATATTTGCGGTCATCGGCGACATGAACTAATGTCCGGTTTCCGGAACAGAACCACACCGCTGCAGCGGTGGGTCGAACACGCGGGGCCTCTCCACCGGGAGAGTTCCGCCTTCTCGCAGGAGCGTCAGACGTGGCGGAAAATGTTGTCATCATCGGTTCGGGCCCCGCTGGCTGGACGGCCGCGATCTACACAGCTCGTGCGAACTTGAACCCCATCGTTTTTGAAGGGGCCATCAACGGCGAGAACCAGATCAAAGGCACCCTCCCGCTCGGACAGTTGAACCAGACCACTGAAGTCGAGAACTTCCCCGGCTTCCCGACCGCCAACATGCTGCAGTACCTGGACGCAGCCATCGATCCCGCGCGGAGACAGTACATGATGCCGCACCGAGGCCACGGGGTCAGCGGCCCCGAGTTGATGGAGCTGATGCGGCAGCAGGCGGTGAATTTCGGCACGCGAGTCGTCACCGATGACATCGTCGATATCGACTTGTCGCAGCGACCATTCCGGATGAAGTCTCTCGAAGGCCAGGAGATCGTCGCCCAATCGGTAATCATCGCCACCGGGGCTCGAGCCAACTACCTCGGCCTGGAGTCCGAGAACAAGTTCAAGAACATGGGTGTCTCCGCCTGTGCCGTTTGCGACGGCGCCTTGCCCCGTTTCCGCGAGCGTCCGCTGGTTGTGATCGGTGGTGGCGACAGCGCGATGGAAGAAGCGGGTTACCTGACGAAGTTCGCATCCAAGGTCTACATCGTGCATCGCCGTGATTCATTCCGCGCCAGCAAGATTATGGCGGAGCGGGCACTCGCGAATCCCAAGATCGAAGTCAAATGGAACTCCAATGTCGATGAAGTCATCGGCAACGACGATGAGGGCGTGACCGCCGTGCGGATCCGCAGCACGACCGATGCGAGCAAGACTGAGACCCTCGAAGCCTCCGGGTACTTCTGTGCCATCGGCCACACGCCGAACACCGACTTCCTCAAGGGCCAGATCACCCTCAACGACAAGGGCTATATCGTCTGGCCGGTTTCGCACCGCACGAACACCAATATCGAAGGCGTCTTCGCCGCCGGTGACGTGGCGGATGACTACTACAAGCAGGCGATCACAGCTGCTGGCAGCGGCTGTCAGGCGGGTCTCGACGCCGAACGCTGGCTGGCCTTCAACGGTATCGGCCACTGAGCCACAGTCGCCTTTTTCTCCGAAAAAAGACGATGCTCCGCTCACTCCCATCCTGAACACACATCAAGCGGTTTGTCATGTCCACTCCCCTTCGTATCCTCATCATCGGCGCCCATCCGGACGACTGTGACCTCTGCGCGGGAGGGACAGCTGCACTCTATCGGTCGCTGGGTCATGAGGTCCGCTTCGTCAGCGTGACAAACGGCGAGTCGGGACATCAGCAGATGTACGGTCCGACGCTCGTGGCCCGCCGCACGGAAGAGGCGGCCAGTGCGGGGCGCGTGATCGGTGTGCAGTATGACATCCTCGAGTTTCGAGACGGTGGGCTGCTGCCG
>CANJZR010000489.1 GCA_947479075.1 Planctomycetaceae bacterium | reverse complement strand
GAGCCGAATCCGAACACGGGTGAATCACTGACACTGGAGTTCCCGGCGAAGACCGAGGTCTCGACCATTGGACTACAGGTCAACACGCAACACGCCTCGCGGGTGATTGCCCCGCTGCAGGAGTAATCCGAGGGGGGAGCTGAAAGACTGGGAATGAAGGAACACTAATCACCACTGATTGACACTGATCCGGACTCACATGGGGCTTCAAGTTCTCATGTGATCCCACTGCACAAATCTCTCTTTATCAGTGAAGATTAGTGGCTATTAGTGTTCCCAATTCCCTCTTGCTTTCTTTGCTTCACTTTTGTTCCTCCTCATTCCGGTCGCCGAACCGGTCCGCCAAAAGCAAAAACCCTCGACCGGCTGGCCGAGGGTTCTTGTATTCCTGAGGTGGGAATCTCGACTTATGTCGTCGGCACGGACAGGATCGTCTTCAGCACGCGGGATACGATCTTGTAGGGGTCACCCTGCGAGTTGGGACGACGGTCTTCGAGGTAACCGCGGTAAGCATCGTTCTTGACGAACGAGTGCGGAATGCGGATCGAAGCACCACGGTTGGCCACACCGTAGTTGAACTTGTCGATCGACTGGGTCTCGTGCAGACCGGTCAGACGCAGGTGGTTGTCTGGACCGTAAGCAGCGATGTGCTCTTCCTTGTACTTGTCGAACGCAGCCATGAGCTTCTCGAAGTAAGCCTTGCCACCCTTCTCACGCATGAAAGCGGTCGAGAAGTTGCAGTGCATCCCCGAACCGTTCCAGTCGAGGTCCTTGCCCAGCGGCTTGCAGTGGAAGTTGATGTCGATGCCATACTTTTCGCACAGGCGAATCAGCAGGTAGCGGCCCATCCACATGTCGTCGCCGATCTTCTTGGATCCCTTGGCGAAGATCTGGAATTCCCACTGTCCCTTGGCGACTTCGGCGTTGATGCCTTCGTGGTTAATACCTGCATCAAGGCAGAGATCGAGGTGTTCTTCGACGATCTGACGAGCGATGTCACCCACATTGTTGTAGCCGATACCGGTGTAGTAGGGGCCTTGTGGAGCTGGGTAGCCTTCGACCGGGAAACCGAGTGGGCGGCCATCCTGGTAGAAGAAGTATTCCTGCTCGAGACCAACCCACAGGTCGTCCGACTCAGCGATTGTGGCGCGGAAGTTCGACGGATGCGGAGTCAGGTCCGGCATCAGAACTTCGCACATGACCAGATAACCGTTCTTGCGGCTACTGTCTGGGTAGAACGCGACGGGCTTCAGGACGCAGTCCGAGCTCTTACCTTCGGCCTGCTTGGTCGAGCTTCCGTCGAAGCCCCACAGGTCGAGGTCAGCCAGAGACTTCGGCTCCTTGTCCACAATCTTGGTCTTGCTGCGGAGGTTCGGCTCCGGGGTGTAACCGTCCAGCCAGACATACTCCAACTTGTACTTCGACGACGAACTCATCAATGTCTCCAGATCAAAAATCGCAGGGCGAGGCGTCTGCATGCATTCCGGACGGCGGGGACAATCCCCGTCCGATTGCCGAAGTCAACTGATCCTCCGCACATCCGGAACGCGTTTATGATGCCCCGGTGACGGTCAGTCAACTGATGCCGACCATTTTTGAGATGGGCCCGTGCCCAACTCTTGGGCAGTCTTGCTTGCATGCCTTGCACTTCGTGAGGTGTGAAACCTTGCGAAACCTCAAGTTTTGCGTTTTCGAGCAGAGACTGCCGCTTTCAGTGGCAAAAATTGCAAACGATGTGCCAGTAGATTTGGAACTCCTGTTCGTGAGATGCGCCCCCACGAATGCGCTGACTAAGACTTTCGGTTACGGGGGCATGGCAGCTTGGCGGAGTGACACAGAGTTTGGCTGCCACAGACATTGAAAGGCGTTTCCCGGCCCCCTGGCAGGGATCCGTCGTCGGTAAAGTCATTCACCTTTCGAAATCAGCCGAATCGCGGTAACTTCATATGATACAGATGGTTGGCGTTTGCCTGGTCCGCCGGTCCGGAATACTTTCTTCAGAATCTGACGCACTCTCATGGACATTCTGTCACAAGCCACACTGAACTGGACCAGTCTCCTGGAGCAACTGTCCCAGCTGTCGACTTCGGTGATCGTGGTGTTGTTCGGGTTGCATCTGGGGCTGTTTTTTATCTTGTGGGTCTGGTCCAAGCGGGACTTTCGGGTCATTGCGTCGGCGCTGTTCGACTTCACGAAGGGGCTTAAGAACCAGAGCCTGCTCGACTCCAATTCGCATCTGGGGGATCAGATCGAGGTCTTTCTGGCCGATGTCAACGATGTGCTGGACGATCCGAAACGGGCCGCCGACCGGCGATCGCTCCTGCTCAGGATGCAGGTGCTCGACGAGAAACGCAGCTATCTGCAATCGATGTCTTTTGAGACGGTCTATAACAGTGCACGGACCATGATCGAAGCCTACCCGCTGGCGGGGGTGCTGGGCACGATGCTGGCGATCGGAGCGGCGCTTAACACCAAGACAAATGGTCAGGCGGCAACTGTCGCTCAGGTGGTCGAGCGTTTCGGCGAGGCGATCTGGTGTTCGTTCGCCGGGCTGATCTCGGCCATCATCCTGATGTTCATCAACAGCTGGCTCGAGCCGTCGTTCAATCGGCTGACAGAGGATCGTAAGCTGGTCCGGGAGACGATCGGTCGGGCTAAGCGAGAGTTGACGCTATCAGCCGCCAAGGCGGGGGAGAGCGTCGAATGATCACCCGCCGTCGACTCACACTGCAGATCACGCCGATCCTCGACATGTTGTTGATCGTGCTGTTCATGCAGTTCCTGGATATCAAGGAACGAGCGGCTGCACTCGAGGCTCAGGCGAGTACTTCCGCCGCTTCCGTCGTCGAGATGGGGAACCAGCTCAAGGCTGCGGAGACTGCAGCGACTGATGCCCAGAAGCTGGTCGACCGGGTCCAGGAGCAGCAGGCCGCAGTGGCCCGTATGCTCGGCGAAGTCTTTCGCCTGACCCCGGATGAGACGAAGAAGTTCGTCCAGGAGATGAAGGCTCCGAATCTCAGCGGGCCCTCGTCGGCCGTGGAAGCTCAGCTCAAAGAGTTCGCCGATGGTTCCCCTGAGCCGATCCTGCAGCACCTGCTGACTTATGACGAGATCCGCAAACGCTGCGATGTGTGGGAGCTGTTCATCGACGCCCAGAACGTCGCCCACCTGAATACCGGCGACCGGGAACGGGAGCTGCGGGTGAACCTGAGCGGCACCGAAGACGCCGACATCGAGCGTTTTGCAGTTGAGTTGGAGACCGTCTACCGCAGCCTGCCGCAGCCGAAGCATCTGGTCATTCTGATGCTGACCTACGACCGCGGGGCCCGGCTGACCGTGACCGAAGGGATCTCTGCTGCCTTGCCGAAGATCGTCGACCGATTGACCGGTGCAAGTACGGGGCTGACACGGTTTGAGTATGCTGACCTGGGGGTACGTCGGGTACCGGTGACGGGGGAGAAGTGATGGCGGAAGGGCGAGCTTGTGTTTTGTGTTTCCAAGGTGTCGCTTCGGTGCGATAAGGACAGACAGGAATGTCTGTCCTACTTGGGCGGTAGTGGCATCATCGGTATCTTCAGTGGAACAGACATTCCTGTCTGTTCTTTCTTCCCGCTCGATGTTCCTCCGGCGGCGACCTGCGTAAAGTGTGGGTTCGATTGTCGTCTTTTTTCCGAAAAAG